>JAGAJV010000009.1 GCA_017625915.1 Clostridia bacterium | reverse complement strand
GACAAAATAGGACAGGACGGAATTTCCCTTTTATCGGATTTCTGTGAGCTTATAGCACTATCCAAAAATGTTGCAAGCTCGTTTTTTAATACTTGAATATTCAAGCCAAGAGCTGTAAGGATTTTTGATGCTACAGATTCATTGTCCTCGCAAATAGCAAAAAGAATATGCTCACTGCCAATAAATTTACTTTTAAATCGTTTAGCACAGCTAGATGAAAATTCAATTATTCTTTTGCATTTCGGTGTAAGCTCAACACACGAAAGGTTAGAAAAGCTCCCCGAGCCAGAAATTTCAACAACCTTGTCATAAGCCTCGCTATAGGATATTTTCTTTTCGTCAAGAATTTTTTCACCTACACAGTCAGTATTCAAAATTCCCAAAAGCAAATGCTCTGAGCCTATGTAGGTGTGACCTAGCTTTTCAGCACACCTTTTAGCACTCTGTAAAACACTCTGTGCCTTCGGTGTAAATCGGTTTACCATTTAAATTTCCTCCAAAAAACCTATTTGCTGAAATTATTGCCCAAAATTCCTTAAAGTATCACTGATTTTGTGAATTTACATTTTCATAGGCATCAGCTAAACGGTTGAAGGTGGTGGCATCAATAATTCCATTGTCGTCTAATAGATTTTTTCTTTGAAAGACCTTTATGGCATTTTGAGTTTTAGCATCATAAATACCGTTTAACTCAACATTCTCAAGCTCCTCATAATCCGTAGAAATCACCTCTAGCATATGCTGAATAATATATAAAACATTATCCTTAGCGAAAGGTAATATTTCATATCCCTCAAACCTAGGTAAAATGTAAACGGCCCTAGCTAAAGCAGCACTTTCTGCTCTTAATTCCCAAATTGTGTGTAAAAGCGTCCAGGTCTCGCTATCCACAATTCCCGTTTGATTAAGCCCATATCTGGCTTGAAACTGACGCACAGCCTCACGAGTGCCCTCATCATAAATGCCGTCAATTCCAACCATACCGCTTTGACTGTTTAAAAAATTCAAATCTCTTAATATTCTTTGTATCTGAACAATAAAATTTCTTTCATCTAAAGCGTTAAATAAAGCCATAAAGCCTCCTTATCTAAATTTATCCTATATTAAATCCTGGATTTTGACCGCTTGAGGCAAGCTGACCGTCGTATAAATCTCTATAAACTGAGGTTATTTCATTCCAGGTGCTAGCAGAAACAATAGGAGTGGGGTTAAGACCGAATAATTCCTTAAAAACTGTTACCGCCGCCTGTGTTTGCCCGCCAAAAACACCGTCAACAGGAATAGTTGGTATCCCTGTATATGTATTCCCAATAAAATTCAAATATTCCTGTAATGCCCTTACGTCATCGCCTTCAACACCTAATCTTAAAACCCTACCCTGATAAGGCAGAGTAGTGCTGCCAAAATATCCCTCTGGTAAGGAGGTTAAGATACCCACATATTCTCTATATAGCCTATCCCAAGTGTTGATGTCAGTTTCACCCGTGACATTTAACCCATATACGCGTTGAAATGCTTCTAAAGCCTGCCTTGTGCCGGGACCAAAATCGCCATCAACGGAAACGGTTGGAATTTCATTGTTAAATTCACTTACCAAGGCTAAAAGATACTGTAGCTCAAACACCTCGCTACCCGAATCCCCCTCGCTTAAAAAGGAATTAAAAAGATTAGTGGTTTCCTGTAATGTAATTCCCTCAGATGCTAAATCGTTAAGCCTTTTTACAGCAGTGTAAATTCTTTGTATGCTATACCAGGTGCCCTTACCCACAAGTCCGTCCTCTTCAAGATTAAATGCACGCTGGAAAGCACGCACTGATGCTTCGGTTGCCTCGTCAAAAACACCGTTTACTAACGGTATTTTAGGTATGCCCGAGAAGTTTTTTGAAATTCTGTTTAGCCTTATCTGTATTTGCTGAACAGAATTTCCAATATCACCAAAGCCCAAGGTGCGACCGTCCCAGGTTTCCCGCCTATCACCGATCGGCGCGTTTGTGACAATATTTATATCATTGCCATAAAATCTTTGCAAAATTTCATAGGGAGTTAACCCCTCCTCGGCAAGAGGAACAGTAGCCCATTGCTCAAGGCCCTCACATCTTAGCTCGCGACCGTCGCAATAAGCTGCAAAATAAGGCTCAACGCTATTTCCCATCACTATGTAATCATTAAATAGCTCATCAACAATTCTTGAAACATTTTCAAAAATATCACGACCGTTTACAAAGGATTGGTCGTTTGCAATAGAGTTAGTAATGTCAAAATTATAACCACGTGACCTGTAATAATCCGTGTAAATTCTGTTTAAGGTATAGGAAACCTGAGCATAAACATTGGCACGAATTGCATTGTCTGGCCAAGTAGGATAAATTTCGCTTGAAGCTACATTTTTGATATAATCAGCAAAGGGTACTGTTACATTTGGAGCATCAGCATCGGGAGCGCCTAAATGAACAGTAATATATTGCGGTACATAAGGTAAATTTGTTGGCATAATATCTCCTTATAAATCATTGTCAGGAATTTCAACAAAGCGACTATCATAGAAAGGAACATCATCTATAGGACTTGAAAATTCCGAAAGAGGAATTAAATTAATAGGCTGTACAGATGTAATCCCTTGAAAAATGGGCATGTTTATTACATCACTGTCAAAATATCCTTCCTTAGAGGCAAAAACATTATAGCTCATAAAGGGACGCACATTGCCTGGCTCTAAGGATAATGCTACATTTTTAGTAGGTAAAGCCACTTTTTCCGTCTGCCCCGAGGAGTCAGTTCTCATAGAATAAATTAAATGTCCGTTTGCGTTTGTCAAATCTCCATTTCCGTTATCCGTTTCTATATTTTCGTAAATATTAACTAAAGCGCCCTCAATGGGTATAGCGCCGTTTGCCGTCCTTACATTTACAGTAAGAAAGCCAATTGTGTCAATTGTATTATCCATAATCACACCTCCGTTATATTTATTTTATGCAATAAAAAGTCTATTGACAAACGACTCTTAAAAATGTATAATATTCGTCAGTGAGTTCGAAACCATCCTCACTTTAATAAAAACTAGGAGAAATAAAAATGAGAAACAAAAAAATTCAGTACATTACAAGAGCAGCACTTGTTGCCGCCTTGTATGTAGCATTAACCCATTTAAGCAATCTTTTAGGCATAGCAAGTGGAGCAATTCAAATTCGCTTTAGTGAAGCACTATGCGTTTTGCCCTTCTTTATGCCATCGGCAATACCGGGACTGTTTGTTGGTTGCATAATTGCAAATTTAACCACAGGTGCAGCCGCATGGGATGTTATTTTTGGCTCGCTTGCCACGCTTGTAGGTGCGTATTTTGCTGCAAAGCTAAAAAACAAATATCTTGTACCAATCCCAACAGTGATTGCAAATACTGTTGTAGTGCCAATAGTAGTGCTATTTTGCTATACTGCAAGAGATGCGTGGACCATTCCAACTTATCTAATAGGAGTAGCCGGTGTTTTTATAGGCGAGATAATCTCTGCGTATATATTTGGAATAATCCTGTTTTCAGCATTAAATAAGCATAAAAATATTTTTAATTAAACGGACAAAAGTCCGTTTTTTTAGTTGATTTTAAAATAATAGTATGATAAAATACTATTAGTAAAATAGGAGGAAGAATTATGGCAAAAAGAAGAAGGAAGAAAGCCTTACAAGGAACAATAAAATCAGTATTAGCAATAGTATGTTTAATAACTGCATTTTTTATTTACAAATGCTATGGACCGGGCAACGGTGAAAATGGAAATTATGAAATTCCGGAGGGCTCTGTAGAATTTCACTTTATAGATATAGGACAAGGCGATGCGGAATTAATTTTAGTTGACGATAAGGCGATATTAATTGATACAGGTAACATAGGAAGCGACTATAGAGAAAAGCTAACAGGCTATCTTGAAAAGCTTAATATTACCGAGCTTGAATATTTTATCGCAACCCATCCGGATTCCGATCATATCGGCTCTGCTGCATATGTTGTTGAAAATTACGATATTAATAATGTGATTATGTCTCCAAAGGAGCATACAAGTAAAACATATCTGAATTTCATTTCAGCACTTGAGGAAAAAGAGAACATCAATGTAATAAATGCGCAGGATAAGCTGGGCGAGTGTATTTATGTAGGCGAGCTTGAATTAAAAATTCTAGGTCCTATAGGCGATGTGGAAAAGCTTGATAACAATAATGCCAGCGTAGTAATAATTGCTCGTTGGGGTAATACAAAGGTGCTCTTAACAGGAGATGCCGAAAAGGAAGCAGAGGATAGCATAGTTGGCAATTACGCAGCCGAGCTTGATTGTGATGTTTTAAAGGTGGGACATCACGGCTCACATTCCTCATCACAACGAAGCTTTATAAGATACGCAAAGCCAGAATACGCAATCATATCCTGTGGAGCCGATAACGACTACGGACACCCTCACGATGAAACCTTAAGCACATTAGAATACTATAATGTTGAGGTTCACAGAACAGATTTAGAGGGCTCAATTGTAGTAACAACAGATGGTGAAAAAATTACAATAAAATCAGAAAAAAGCTTACAAAAGTAAGCTTGGATAACAAAAACGAAAACCACGCGATAGTCGTGTGGTTCAAAAAAGGCTATTGCCGATGAGCAGAAAGCAAATAAAAATTCAGCGAAGAATGACCTTGTGTCAAAGGCTCCCTTGTGTAAAGGAAGCTGTCAGCGAAGCTGACTGAGGGATTGTTTTGTATAGATTATCGCTTTTTACAATCCCACCGTCACATCAAGATGTGCCACCTCCCTTTACACAAGGGAGGCTTTGTTTTAATCCCGCT
>JAGAJV010000045.1 GCA_017625915.1 Clostridia bacterium | reverse complement strand
TTTAGGGGTCCTCAAAACGAAGTATGAGTTTTGGGGTTCACGTGTATGCCTTAATGTGTCAGCCTCTTTTTGTTTATTATTCAGTTACAGGCTTATCAGCCTCAGCAAGTGTTTCTGTAATAGAAACATAGGTTCGTGGCTTTTCAGTTACATCAGCCTTTTTAATCAGTAGCTCGTCTACCATAGTAAACATAACATTCTCATACACATATGAGCTGCCAAGGTTATTTACAAATGATTGCGCTTTTGTTTTTGCTGAGTTTGCGTCAAGCTTTTCGTTTTCCATATAGTAGTTTTTGTAGTATTCAATCAAGGAGTCTGTTTCTTCTAGTAATTGCTCGGCGGTTGGCTCAATATTTTCTCTTTGTCTAATAGCGTAATAAACCATTTCTGATTTCATATTAGATTTAATATACTCGTCACGAGTCATAGAGAAGTAAGCCTCGATGTAAGCATCAAGCTCAACACCGTATTTTTGCTTAAAGGATGCTTCAATATCTACAAGCTCCTTCTTTGCAGTCTTTAATTCGGCCTTAGGATACTTAATTACATCAGATTTAGACACTATATATTCATAAATATTACTTAGAATATATTTTTCTCTTAGAGCCTTTTCAAATTCCTCAGTGCTTTTGTAATCAGGATAATACGCTTTAATAAAGTCCTCATTGTAGACAGGTGGAGTGTATAGGCTAGTTACCTTAACCTCAAATTCAACAGTTTTGCCCTTAACATCCTCATTGTCGTAATCGTCCGGGAATGTGGCTTTAAAGGATTTTGTATCCCCCACCTTCATTCCAATAATGTTTTCCTCAAAGCCGTCAATTGCCATTTTTGAGCCAAGATAGAATTTTGCATTTGAGTTAGAATCAAAAATCTTGTATTCCTCATCCTTGTCGTTCTTTTTATCTGGATTAGGAATTTTATTGCCGTTTTCATCAAGGAAAAAGCCCTTGTAATCAACTAAAACAACATCGCCTGCCTTACATTCCTTTGTCTTAACCGTAATTTCAAGATATACCTCTTTTTCTTGATATTCCTCAACATAGAAATTGTCAGGTAAAGTAACCTTTAATTGTGTCTTTTCGCCAATCTTAGAGCCTAAAAGTGAGTTTTCAACCTTTGAAGCATAAGCGCCTGAGCCAACGCTTAAAAGGTAATTTTCTTCTTTAAGCGCCTCAATTTCGTTACCCTTTTGGTCAATTAATGTTCCGGAATCTGTCTCAGTATAGATAACCTCTTTAGCTGAAATATCAATATAAATCTTATCTCCAACAGAAACAACATATTCTTTAGAATAGTCCATAATAGAGGAGTCAATCGCTGCTTGAATACTGTCAAGCTCCAATTCAACCTTGTATCCGTTATAGTCAATTAGATTAATGTACTTTTCCATATCGTAATCATATTTATCCTTGCTTACAATACAGGATGCCAGTGATAGCACCATAACTAGCAAAACTGCTAAACAAATAATTCTTTTTTTCATTAACAATTATCCTCCGATAAAATTTTTATAGCCTCGCTATCTAAACCGCTTCCACCCTTATCTGTGTACTTTGAGTAAATATAATGTGTAAGCATATACATAGCATATTGAACAACGATGTAAATAAACGCAGTTTCAAGAATAGATAGGAAAATAGAGCCAAGCTCCTCTGCATAAATAAGCCACTCAACCTCGATTAAGAAGGCAAGTATATCAAATATTAAAAGAACAACAAAATTAATTGCAAAAATTACAAATGTAACAATTAGCATAATTCTTTGGGTCGGATTTTTCCAGGAAACAAGCCTTTCAATTCTGCGAGTTCCATCCTTAGTGCTCTTGAAAACTACAAAAGCAATAATTAATGCAGGAATAAACTGAGTAATAAAACAGTCGCCAAAGGAATAATATATTGTAGTTACAATAAATTGCATAGAGAAGTTATCCTCATAAATGCAAGTGCCTATTGTTTGATACAGGAAGGAAATCAAAACGGAAAGTGCAAAGTATCCCACCATTCTTGCTCCATCAAGAGCCGAATATCTTGAAAAGGCATAAATAATAGTACCGTAGCCAGTAAATACAGCAAGCAAATCAAATGCTTTTTTTACATAAAATAAGAATATAAGCATAGGCTCGCCTGCAACAATTACCTCAGATGCCAAATAATAAACGATGGCAAAAATTACTGAGAGAATTGATGTCGCAATAATTAGTATAAGCGAAAGATTGTAAAATTTTTTCTTCATAAAACCACCTATTTTTAGATTTATATCCAAACTTTTATTATTTTAACATATTTTATTGTAAAAATAAAGTATAAATTACAAACTTTATAAATTTTCAGAAAATATTCACAAAAGGAGAAATAAAAATGGAATTTTTAAAGGAATTAGACCACAAATCACTATTAGAAAGGCTAAAAGACCTAGCAAACAACAACGACATTATAAAATTATCATACATAGGCAAAAGTATTTTAGATAAGGAAATCCCATTAATTACTTTAGGAGACGACACGGCTAAAAAAAGCGTGCTATATGTATCAACTCACCATGCAAGCGAAAATGTTACAACAAGCGTGCTTTTACAATTTATAAAGGAATACGCGTCTGCATATTATGGCTCAAATCAAATATCCGCAATAAACATAAAAAATCTTTTTAAAATGCGTAAAATCTATATAGTGCCAATGCTAAACCCCGACGGAGTAGAATATCGCCTAAACGGAATAAGCCACGATAATCCAATAAGGGATAGAGTAATTGCATATAACGAGGGCGAGGATTTTACAAAATGGAATGCAAACGCAAGAGGCGTAGATTTAAACCATAATTATAACGCAGCCTTTGACGAATACAAAATATATGAAAAAATAAACGATATAACCCCGGGCAAAACAAAATACAGTGGAGAATATGCCGAAAGTGAGCCTGAGGTGCAAGCCCTTACTAATTTTATTAGATTTACAGGCGAGAAATTAAAGGGCATATTAACATTACATACACAGGGCGAGGAAATTTATTATAAATCAAACGGCAAAATTGTACCAAACACAGAAATTATCTCTCGCCATGTATCAAGAATGTGCGCATATCCGCTATGCGATACCGAGGGCTCAGCCTCATATGGCGGACTTACCGATTGGGCAATAAGAGAGCTTAATTTACCGTCCTACACACTGGAATGTGGCAAGGGTGAAAATCCACTGAATATAAAGCAAGCCAACTCAATTTACGCAAGACTTCGAGAGCTACTTTTTACCTTCCCAATTCTTTTTTAAAAATTTCAAAAAGCTATTGAAATACATAGCCTTAAATGATAAAATAGCCTTAGATATTTTTATCTGAGGAGAAAAAGAAAATGGAACTAAAAGGCAAAAAAATCAATTTTTTAGGTGATAGTATAACTGAGGGACATGGTACAAGCGATTGGAATACTAAGCCATACCATCAAGTACTAAAAGCAAATGTAGGGCTCGCCGAAGCGCGCAACTACGGTAAGGGTGGCACAAAAATTGCAAGATTACCTGTTATTACAGATAACCCGTTTGATCAGGATTTCAACCTTCGTGCATTAGATATGGATCTGGATGCTGATGCAGTAGTAGTATTTGGTGGTACAAACGACTACGGACACTCAACAATTCCACTGGGAAAATTCGAGGATAGAGATATTCATACCTTCTACGGTGGTATGCACACGCTTTGCCTATGTCTTATTAAAAACTATACCGATAAGGAAATAGTTTTTATGACCCCACTACATAGATTACAGGAAGCAAAATTTGATAACGATATTTCACACCCACTACACGATTTTGTAAAGGCAATAAGAGAGGTTTGTGAATATTATTCAATCCCTGTTTGTGATTTATATAAGGAAAGTGGAATGTACGGAAATGTATGGGCTTGGTGCGAAAAATATATGCCTGACGGACTTCATCCAAACGACGAGGGACATAAGCTAATTGCCCATAAGCTCCAAAAATTCCTAGAAAATCTATAATTATGGAACTAAAAAATATAAAAGCCAATTTTCTTGGCGATAGTATAACAGAGGGCGTTGGCGTATCCTCACCCGATAAGGTATTCCACGCACTAATAAAAGAAAAATACGGTCTTGCCGAAGCACGCAACTACGGTAAGGGTGGCACAAGAATAGCGCGTCAGTCAGAAATTAAAGACCCGGATGAGCCAAGAGATAAGGATTTTATCATGCGTGCCGAGGAAATGGACGAGGATGCCGATTTAATAGTCGTTTTCGGTGGCACAAACGATTACGGTAACGGTCAAGCGCCACTTGGCGAAATTACCGATAAGCATGTTTTCACATTCTACGGAGCAATTCATACACTTTGCGTAAACCTTATAAGAAAGTATCCAAGCGCACAAATAGTATTTATAACCCCACTTCACCGTTGGAACGAGGAGGGAGGACTTGGCACATGGAAGCCCGAGGGCGTTGTACAACATTTCCTTAGCGCATACGCAAGGGCAATAAAAGAGGTCTGCCAGCTTTATTCAATTCCTGTCCTTGATATGTTCGGCGCAGGCGGAATGCCTATCCACATTCCCGAATATGCCAAGCTATACACCACCGACGCACTTCACCCAAACGACGAGGGACACAAAATTCTAGCCCGCAAGCTCGGCAAATTTTTAGAAAATCTATAACAAATAGCCTTCCCCTTTGAGGGGAAGGTGTCAGCTTGCTGACGGATGAGGTGTACAATAATAAAAAATTTCAAGATTTTATAAAAAAACACTTGACAAACTGTATTCCTTGTGCTATTATAG
>JAGAJV010000044.1 GCA_017625915.1 Clostridia bacterium | reverse complement strand
CTTGATATAATTGATGAAATAGAAAAAATAGCTACTGACATAGTCAACGAAAGCTGTTTTTCCTTAAAAACATTAGCCATAAACGGAAGCGATTTAATTAAGAACGGACATACACCGGGTAAAAATCTTGGCATAATCCTTGATACCCTCTTAAACGAAGTAATCGAGGAAAAAATACCAAACGACAGAGAAGCGCTTCTTAAAAGAGCTAACGAAATCAAAAATGCTTAACCATTTCGGTTAAGCATTTTTGATTTATTTTGTGCCTTCATCAATTCTATATGTAGGAACTAAATCATGAACTAATTGCTTCATTCTTGTGCTCTCTGAATATGCCTCATCATAAAGCGTATTGAGTGCATCAAATAGCTTTTGTTCATCAATTTCAAGAGGCTTACCAATGCTAATTCTATCGTTAGCAGTTTTCTTAAGACCTTCCTCAGCCATCAATCTTTCCTCATAAAGCTTTTCACCTGGACGAAGACCTGTAATCTTAATTTCAATATCCTTCTCAGGCTCATATCCCGATAGCTTTATCAGATTGTAAGCAAGATCGTAAATTCTTACCTGCTCACCCATATCAAGGACAAATATCTCGCCCCCCTCAGCATAAGCACCTGCTTGAAGCACAAGGCTAACTGCCTCAGGAATAGTCATAAAGTATCTTATAATATCCTTGTGAGTAACTGTTACAGGACCACCCTCAGCAATTTGCTTTTTAAACAGTGGAATAACAGAACCGTTTGAGCTAAGCACATTACCAAAGCGAACGGCAACGAACTTTGTTTCACTCTTTTTAGCAAAGGCTTGAATAATCATTTCACAAACACGCTTAGTAGCGCCCATAATATTTGTAGGATTTACTGCCTTATCTGTGGAAATTTGTACAAATCTCTTTACCTTATATCTATCAGCACATTTAACAACCTTATATGTACCAATAATATTGTTTTTAACTGCCTCGTTAGGGCTTGTCTCCATTAAAGGAACATGCTTATGCGCTGCCGCATGGAATACAATTCCCGGCTTGTACGTTCTAAATACATCATCCATTTTAACACTGTCACGCACAGAGGCAATAAGTGTTAAAAGATTTAATTCAGGGTGCTTGCGCTTTAATTCTTGCTCAATTTCATAAGCATTATTTTCATAAATATCAAGAATAATTAATTGCTTAGGCTCGTGTGAAGCAATCTGACGGCAAAGCTCACTGCCGATTGAACCACCGCCACCAGTTACAAGAACAACCTCACCCTTGATGTAGCCCATAATTTCGTCAGTGTTTAGATTTATAGGCTCTCTGCCAAGTAAGTCCTGTACATCAACATTTCTAAGACGTGATACTGAAATTTCGCCGTCAAGCATTTGGTAAATGCCGGGGAGAATTTTAGTTTCGCAGTTAGTTTCAAGGCAAAGCTTAGATAAACGCTTGATTTCCTTTGCAGAAGCAGTAGGAATAGCAATAATTATAAGGTTGGCATCAGTTATGTCAGCATAAAGCTTTATGTTTTCAGGTACGCCAAGAACCTTTACACCTGAAATATATGTGCCAATCTTGTTTTTATCATTATCAACGAAGCCAACGACATTATATCTGATTTTATTTGAGGTTTGAATTTCCTTTAAAATAATATTTCCGGCACTTCCTGCACCCACAATAATAACCTTTTTGTCTGGGTTTGATTTTCTATCGGTACGCTTTTGAAGATAGTCAATAATTCTATTTGAATAAACCATAGAAGAGGCGCTGATAAAGAAAAACATTGATGTTAGAATGCTCCAGCTTACGGAAATTCCATCATCATTCATAAGAGCAAGAATAACGTTTACAACGAACACGATAAAAGAAATAGCAAAAACCTTTAGTATTTCAGTGATACTTGCATGTCTGTATGAGCTTAGATGCAAATTTGTAACACAGGATAAAAGAATAATTAGTGCAATACCAACTACGGTAGGAATTATGTCATCCTTAAAAAAGTCCTTTATCGAATATGATTGAAGTAAAAATGTGGAAAAAAGCGCCGATAAAACATAGAGAACAACAAATCCACATAAAACCAAAACAGTTTTTAAGTACTTATTCATTTTAACTTTCATTGTCATTACCTTTCAAAGTAAGATATTTATATTATTATAGAACAAAACAACGATAATGTCAATAGTAAAAAAATTTCAAAAGAGGTAAAATATTACATAAAAAATAAAATTTAAAATATTAAAAAAAATACTTGCAAAACAAAAATAAAAAGTGTATTATTAATATGTATAGATATGTTTAAAATATTGGAGGTATGAAAATGCCATTTGAATTAGATAATGATTTTGAATCAGGTGTAGATATAAGAGTAATAGGTGTTGGCGGCGGAGGAAACAATGCTGTCAATCGTATGATAAATTCAAACATTAAGGGAGTTCAGTTTATCGCGATTAATACTGATAGACAAGCTCTTGCTAAATCTGGAGCATCAACAATTATTTGTATAGGAGAGCAAACAACAAACGGAAAGGGTGCAGGTGCAAATCCTGATGTTGGGGAAAAGGCAGCGCTTGAAAGCGAAAACGCTATAAGAGAAGCGATTGAAGGTGCTGATATGGTGTTTGTTGCTACAGGTATGGGTGGCGGCACAGGTACAGGTGCGGCTCCTGTTGTTGCTAGAATAGCAAGAGAGCTAGGGGTGCTAACTGTTGGTATCGTAACAAAGCCATTTAAATTTGAGGGTGGCAGAAGAATGCTTCAGGCTGATGCTGGTATTCAGGAGCTATCTAAGTATGTTGACTCACTAGTTGTGATTCCTAATGAAAGATTAAAGGAAATTTCTAAGCAAAAGCTAACACTAATGAATGCATTCGCAATAGCAGACGATGTTTTAAAGCATGGTGTAAAAAGTATATCGGACCTTATTAATGAGGCAGGCTTCGTAAACCTTGACTTTGCCGATGTTTCTACTGTTATGAAGGATGCAGGACTTGCTCATATGGGAGTAGGCGAGGCTAAGGGAGAAAATAAAGCTGTTGAGGCTGCCAAAATGGCAATTGCTAGCCCTCTTCTTGAAACAAGCATTAAAGGAGCAACAGGCATTCTTGTTAATATTACTGTATCTCCCGGAGTTGAGCTTGATGAGGTAGACGAGGCTTCCTCTATGATTGCAGACGAGGCGGCAGCTAACGCAAATATTATTTGGGGTGCTAACTTTGACGAAAGCCTAGAGGATACTGTTAAGGTTACAATTATTGCGACAGGCTTTGATAAAATGCCTAATAAAAATATTGCAGTTGACCCGGAAAGCGTAAAAGCAGAGGCAATTAAGCAGGGTGCTACTATCTCTGCCGAGGACGACTATTCTGATATTATTGATATAATTAATAAAAATAGAGAAAAAGCAACAAACAATGATTTTGGAAATAAGTATTAATATTATAAAAACACAAGCTAGGCTTGTGTTTTTGTTTTGTTTAATTCCTTCAATTATATATATAGTGCTTGTAAAAAGCTGAAAAATTAATATTTTTGTTAATTTTGTTCAAAAAGTCTACAAAAAATATATTTATTGAATTTATTTTTTTGTGCAAAACATAGAATTTGACCTTAAAAAATTCTTGTTCTTGACAATAATAAGCCTTTTTGTTATAATACAACTGTGTGCGAATATAAAAACGCTTAAAAGCTATATTTGCGTCTATTTTTGTTTGCACATACAAATACATCGTGCCAAGGGCACTGAGTATAAGCATTTATTTTTGAAGAAGGAGGAACAAGATGCCAACCTTTAATCAGCTCGTAAGACAAGGTAGAAGCGAAAAGACCTACAAGTCAAAGACACCTGTACTTCAAACTGGCTTTAACAGTTTAAAGAACAAGGCTATCGACCAGAGCGCACCTCAGAAGAGAGGCGTATGTACAAAGGTTACAACAACCACACCAAAGAAGCCAAACTCAGCTCTTCGTAAGATTGCAAGAGTTAAGCTTACAAACGGTATGGAAGTAACTTCATACATCCCAGGTATTGGACACAATCTTCAGGAGCACTCAGTAGTACTTATCCGTGGTGGTAGAGTACGTGACTTACCTGGTTGCCGTTACCACATCATCCGTGGTACACTCGACGCACAGGGCGTAGCAAATCGTAACCAAAGCCGTTCAAAATACGGCGCAAAGCGCGCAAAGAAGAAATAATAGCTTTTTTGCCAAGGTAACAGATAAAGCAATTTAATCGTAGTTCCTTAATAGTAGCTGAATAGATGTTTATATCAGTGACTTATTTATGGACACGACGGGAGAATTTCTTTCGAGTACCAATGATATCATGAAAATTAATGAAGGAGGGAAGTAAAGTGCCAAGAAGAGGTCAAATTTCCAAAAGAGATGTATTACCAGATCCACTATATGGCTCAAAGCTCGTAACAAAGCTCATCAACAACATCATGCTCGATGGTAAAAAGGGTGTAGCTCAAAAGATCGTTTACGACGCATTTAAGCTTGTAGAAGAAAAGACTGGACAAAATGGACTTGAAGCATTCCAACAGGCTCTTGAGAATGTAATGCCTGTATTGGAGGTTAAGGCTCGCCGTGTAGGTGGTTCTAACTATCAAGTACCAATGGAAGTAAGAGCAGAGAGAAGACAAACACTTGGTCTTCGTTGGATAACCGTTTATTCAAGAAACCGTGGCGAAAAGACAATGGCTGAAAGACTTGCAGGCGAAATCCTAGATGCTAAGAACAGCATGGGCGGAGCTTACAAGAAGAAAGAAGAAACACACAGAATGGCTGAAGCTAACAAGGCTTTCGCACATTACAGATATTAATAGTCACCCGTACTATTTGAAAGGAAAAAACACAGATGCCAAGAGAATATTCACTTGAAAATACCCGTAATATTGGTATTATGGCGCACATTGACGCAGGTAAAACCACTACTACAGAGCGTATTTTGTTTTACACAGG
>JAGAJV010000043.1 GCA_017625915.1 Clostridia bacterium | reverse complement strand
GTTTGTTTTACTTGGTTGTTTAGAAGCATTTTCTTTCATCCTTTTCGTTCTCTTTCTGCTTCTATTATACTATATTTCGTTGTTAAATTCAATTATTTTGGGACTTTTTCAGTGGTTTCGAACCGTCCCCTGTCTGCCTTAGAACTGTCCCCTGTCCGTCTAATTTATTTGTTGAATTAATTCTATTAATTTTGTCCGATATTCTTTTTCATAAACATCAATCCATATTAAATAAACATCTCCATCGGGCATGAAATCTATAAAAGCAATTTTATTATTATCTTTAGTATATATTTCTAATGTATCTATTGGAAACATATGCAATTCAATAAATTCTTCAAAAGTATAATCAAAATTACTTTGATTATAAAAATTTAGAAATTCTTTTTTTTCTTCTTCAGTAATTTCATTCTTATCAATTTTAAGAAGTGTTTTCCCATCAGATTTTAAAATATAGTTAAGTGATAACTTAATCAATAATTTATACTTAAAGTCGGTCGGAACAATAGGTTTGCTCTTTATTTCTATAGAGTCTTTAATTGCTTTTACTTTTACCATAATCTTAACCTCCATAATGGATTTAATACATATTCTCCTGGGAATTTAGGATAAGTAGTAAACCACTGATTCCACTGAATATGGACACCATGATTATTATGATTTGGATGGAATTCTAATGAATAAACCTTTCCAGTTTTTGAAGAAAACCTCAATCCAGGATAGCCATCAATATCAGTACCACTCACCATTTTGCCATCTATTCTGCCTTTTTGGGTTATAGTATTAATTTTATAATGATAAGCCACACTAGATGCAGCCGTACCCACGCTAGCTGTAATAGATGCAATAGTCATTAAAGTATAATACGCACTTTGGCTCATCCCACCATCCAACATCCAGTTATCTCCAGTAAAATGTTGCTGTAATTCTGCTGATGCAAAAGCTAATGTACATATTCCTGCTACCGCAGTGATTCCGCCAACAATCCATCCAACCGGGGTTGCTAAAGTCATAGCCATAATACCAGAAACTACTGCAGACCCACCAGTGATTGCTAACCCAGTCCCAGTTACCAAGTGTTCTCCAAACAATACAGATAAACCCCAAGATACAAGACCACCAATAATTAATCCAGCAAGTAAAGAAATAACTGCATGACCACTAGGATCTACATACATCACAGGATTATTCAAGCAATAAGCATAAAGATTAGCACCGCCGATTGTTTCAGGGTCGAGATAAGAGATGTCATCCATTGATATAAATCTACCTGTTTGTGGATCGTAGTATCTTGATTGTAAGTAATATAGTCCTGTCTCTGTATCATAATAATATCCACGGTATCTAATTGGGTTAATATTACCTAATCCAAAACCGCTATTATCGGTTATTGTATGATTACCCCAAGCATCATAAGTATATTTTACCATAGTTGTGCCTGCCATGTCAAGAATTTCGATAATGTTACCAAGCAAGTCCTTTTTGTAGTAATATAATTCACCAAGATATGCAAATGCAAGAGGTGTTGAATTGGTATCATAAAAATATTCTATATCGCTTGATTCTGTAATTAGTCTGCCGTCAACATCGTATGAATATGTAATGCTATTCTTCTTGGTTCTTTTGCCCTCAGCATCATAATCAAATGTATTTGTACCGTAAGACATTAATCTTTTGCCAAATCGCCAAGAAAGCGTGTTTCCTCTATAAGATGTAGGATTTCCCAGTACATCATATTCAATTTCTTCATTATCAAAAGAGGTTAATTTTCCGTTTGAATATTCATAATCAGTATTTAATGCTGTCAATTCTTCTAAATATTCATTACCCTTTAATGTAAACGGATATTCCTTTCTTGCAAGAATATTGCCCTTATTATCATATAAGAATACATATGTCTTGTTTAAAGCCTTATTATTCTCTCTTACCAGCCTGCAAAGTGCATCGTATTCATATTCGGTTACAAGCTCACCGTTTTCGTATACCTTAGTAATATTGCCCATGCTGTCATACTTATATTTAATATTTTCCTTAATAACAAATCCGTTATCGGTTTTTCTTCCATAGCTGATAGTTAAAGGTGAGACAGTTGCATGGTCGCCTTGCTTTAAGTAGGTAATATCCTCTGAATAGATTTTTTCATCATTCCAAGATACGTTCTTTCCTCCGTTTCTTCCAAGACAGTCAAGCATCGGCTCAACCTTTAGAGCACCTGCACAGGTATATGATTTAAGCTTTTTTGTATTCTCATCATATACGTAGCTCATAGTCATATCAGGTCTTCCTTGAGGAAGGTCTATAAATCTTTGAGTTAGCTTTCCTTCGCTATCATAGGTATAGCTTTCACTGTAATTTTCCTCTAAATTAAATGTACTTTGGTTAAGCACGGAACGGCTTGCCGCTGTTACACGATTTTGGTTATCATATGTATATTCAGTTAAATTTTCAAGACCGCTTTCGTTTGCTTGCGTAATACTTTTCAGCTTTCCATTTTCATAGTGTTTTGAAAATGTTGTCGAAAACTCACCATCATTATGATAAATATCTTCATTCATTGGATCGTTTAATTTTGTAATCTTTTTTTCTCCAACATACATCGCTTCTACTCTATTCGTGGTTTTATCCTCATTTAGTGTATATGTATAATCTACATAGCTTTCACCATTAATCGTAACATTTGTAACTCTGCCCTTATGGTCATAGGTGTAATCATATACATCGTCACCGCTAATCACTCTTGTTAAAAGTCCGTTAGTATAGAGCTTTTGTGTGCTATTTTCCTCGCCATTTTCTGTACTCACAGTAACGGCTGAATTTTCATCTTTTTTGCTATAGCCATAAGATAACCTTGCGCCATTCGGTTGGATAGCAGTATTGCCATCATAAGCTGTTTTATACATTCCGCTTTGGTCAAGCTCAGCTACAATTTGTCCGTCCTCATTAACCTCACATTCTTTATAAAGCTTTGATGATGGGTCAAGGGAATTATATGAAATGGTCTTAATTTCAAAGCCATTCTCATTATAAATATGCTCCACGATTGAAATACCCTCTGTTAGCTCCTCACCCTCTTTATAGCTCTTTTCACATAAAAGCTGACCGTTTTTGTTATATTCAAATAGCTGTACAGAATTTTCTGTTTCAGATAGTATAGTCCCACTGTTTTTAGTGCTAACCACAGTATAAAGCTTCACGGGACGGTCATTTACATCATATGTATATGTTATTACAGATTGCTTCTTTATAGTATCACTGATAGTTACCCATTCAATCGTTTCGCTTGTAATTTTTTCAAAAGCGTCATAATTGATTGTCTTTGAATAGTCCTCGACAAATGTAAAGCTATCATAATATACATTTAAGCAGTTTTGTGTTGGGTAAATAACCTTAGTTAAAAGCTCGCCTGAATATTCATACTTGATTGCATTTTTTACAAAGCTATTTGAAATGTCAACATATTCTATTACTTGCCCGTTTTCATTAAATGTATAAATACACTTATTTAATAAATCGTCGCTTACTGTTGTTGTAAGCTCACTGTAAGCAATATTATATCCACTGACTAATTTTGATGTAGTCGTTGCTTCGATATTGTTATGGCTTGTACTATTAGTATAAGTACGATTTTCAATTTTTGTTACTTTATACTCATCATCACGAACTATATTAGAGAAATCGTTTGCATATGTGAATTTTGATGTTTCAATCTCAAGAGCTTTTCCATTAGGAAAAATAACTTTATTTAAGACATATACAGACCAATCCTCATTCAAATAATATCCAAATCTAACTTTTTCACCATTAGAATTTCTAATTTCGACAAGCATACCTGTTGTTTTATCATAGGATAGCTTAATTTCTCTTTCCTTTTCATCATATACTCTTGAAATTCGTGTTGAGGTTTTTGTTTCATTATATTCATATTCAATAGCAATATACTTACCATCATTTTTATACATAACAACAAGATGTCCGTTTGCATTAAAGCCCTTTACTTCGTTGTCGCCAACAATAAAGCTTTCAGGTGATTGAAGCTTTAACATCTTTAACTGCTCTAATAAGCTTAGATACTCTACATAGTATTTCGTAAGCTGTTCTTTATATTGCTCGGATTTGTCACATAATAGCTGAATTTGATTATCTACCAAAATAATTTGATTATCTGCTTCCTCATCCTGAATATCAATATTATCCATTTGATCACTGTAGTTATCATATCTATAATAATAATCACTATCATTTTCCACTGTCAAAGCATTTCTTTGAAGTTCTAATGCTTCCTTAGAAACCGGTAAATATTTATTAATACTATTTTGAAGTGAATTTTTTTGAGCAAGTAAGCCTTTATAAGATAAAATATCGGCATCAGTCATTACAAAGCCATCCCTTTTAATAAATATAGGAAAACTATTTTTAATTTCTGTTATAGCATATTCGGTGTTTGATTCTATGTTATAAACCTTAAAATTACAGATTGCTTGCTCGTAAGAATATATTTTTTCTTCAAGTTCCTTCACTTCGGTGGTTCGTTGTTCAACATATTCTGCACCATCAATATTTTCCAGTGTTGTTGCAACCTTTAAACCATTATCAGTTTTCATTTCTCTTACTACAGGCTTAAAAGTTGACATTGAATACATTAAATAATCACTATCAATTACTACATCTGTTTTTTCAACAACTCGTTTTTCTCCGTTTTCATCAATATAATAAAAGCTTTCGGTTACTGTATGCTCCTCGCCCAAACTATCTGTATAAATGTAGCCATTCTCACCTTTGATTAATGTTTCGTGCAGATTAAGTCTTGCACCATTTCCACATTTAAAATCCTCATTGCATCCATTAATTATGTGTGAAATCTGCACACCCATTTCGTTATCTGTCACTTCAGGAATAACTATTGTTTCCTTTCCTGTTTGCATATCTAAATATGCACTTGCTCCCCCCACAAGAGAGAATTGTTTTTTAATTTTCTTGTTCATTTTTACTCCTTTAAATTAAATTTTTTTATTTTTGTTTTATTTTCAGTTAAGCTTTCGCAAACGCATCACCCCTTTTTCGTTCTATCTTGATTATACTTTAAAAAAAGGTGTACTAGCAGGTACTCTTTTCATCGAATTACATTTGCATAAATAAAAAACCTTCAAAAACAGACATTTCATCTGTTTTTGAAGGATTCTTTATATTCCTATTATTTTATAAGCTCGTTAATTATATCGGAATAGTAGCTGTCCTCATATGCTTTGATTACATACTCGTCCTTGCCGTCGGGCTTACATCTGAAGTAGTTTTTGCCATTTTTGTCAACCGAGGCAAGGCCCTTTACTGTTTTATAGCCTGCTTTTTCGTTATCGTTAGTAAGAGCCAACACTGCCAGCATTGGGTCCCAGCTTTCGCGTCCTGCGCCTGAGCCGTGATCTGCTAGTGCCAGATGTAAAAAGTCGTCGTCAGCCAGCTTATTACCTGTAATAAGGTTATGACCGATTTCCCAACCTAAAAATGTGATTGGGCAAGGGCAATTATCCACAAAGGTATGGGATGCGTCCCTTGCAAATTGGTATTTACAGAGGTTATATTCTGCCCCTGCTTGCTCATCCCATTTTCCACCCATTATCCAAACCCTCTTTACCTTTTCTTTAAAAAGCTCAAGTCCTGTTTTTTCGGAAATATCGTCAGGTCCACTCATAAGCGCACCACAAATTACCTGTAAAAAGCCAATTTCAAGGATTTCAACCTTTCCGTCACATTCAGCTATTAGCTTACGGTATAGTCTGACTGCGTTTTTAAAATCGTCGTTTGTTTTGTCAGCTTCGCCTGCAAGTCTTTTTTGATATGTAACATACTGGATTTTATGTGGGCAATCCTTATCAACACCAATTTGACACATTGTCCCCTCTTTTTCTAAAAATCTATAGAGAGATGGTGCTGAATATTCTGTAAGCGTGTTAATGCCAATGCCTAAAAGGTTGATTTCGCCCTTTTTGTGTGCTCGAGCTAAAATTCTGACAGCTACGCAATCGTCAGAGTCCTCGCCCCAGTCTGTGCCTAAAATAAAATTTCTCATATTATCACCAATTTGTAGTCCATTTTCTTTTATATGCTTTTTCAAAGAGATTTTCCCTCTCGGTATTGCTCTCTTTTATCCTGCTGTTTGCAATTTTTCTTTTCAAAAATCTTAAATATTCTCTTTGGCTAAAATTTATTCCTATCCAGCTGTTTTTCCAAGAGGAAAGATATGCACCGTTAGATAAAATCAGTTCATTTACAGCCTCGCTTGCGGGAGCAATCAGCTTTTCTCCATACAAAATTGCATTTGCAAAATTCTTTAAAATATTTAGGTGACCGTTGTAGTCCTCGTCCTCAAAGGCGGTAATTTTTCCGTTCTTTTCTAAAACCAGTCTGCCTCTTTCAATAAGAATTTTTCCCTTGTCGCCTACGATTTCAAATGTGTTTACGCCGTTTTCTATACCTGTTGAGGTTATAAACTCGCCCGTTGCGCCGTTTTCGTATTTTGCGCAAATTGTCGCCTCGTCCTCAACCTCAATATTGTGATGCTTGCCCTCATAGCATTTTGCTCTTAAGGAAACAGGCATACCGCAAATATACTGCCAAATATCAAGATTATGGGGTGCTTGATTAATTAAAACACCACCGCCCTCGCCACGCCATGTGCCTCGCCAAGCGCCACTATCGTAGTATTCTTGAGTGCGATACCAATTTGTAATAACATATTTATTGCGTATCAGCTTACCTATATCGCCACGGTCAACCATTTCCTTAGCAAGCATAAAGAGCTTATTTGTCCGTTGGTTAAGCATTGTGGCATATAGCTTTCCACTTTTTTTCTGTGCCTTGAATGCTTTTTTCAAGGATAATGTATAAACACCAAGAGGCTTTTCCGATAGCACATCAAGTCCCCTTTTAAATGCGCATGTGGCTATAATTGGGTGAAAATAGTGTGGAGTTGCAATAATTATGGCATCTATAAGTCCACTGTCTATCATTTCCTCATAGCCTTCAAAAACGGGAACATCGGGAAACTCGTTTTTTAAGCTATTCGCTCGATTCTTGTCGTTATCGCATAAGGCTGAGAGTATAAGGCCTTCCGCCTCGCCATTATAAATAGCGAATGCGTGGGCAGTGCCAATAACACCTACGCCCACTATTCCTATTCTTACGCTTTTCATCTGAAGGAATCTCCCATATCAACTCTTGCCTCCTTGACATTTTCCTTTCTTCTTGAGGTGGCTATTCTCTTTTTAAGCTCCTCGTAGAACATATCATCGTCAAAGGTGTCAAGGTCAATTTCCTTGCCTAAGAAGCCGGATAGGTGCATTGCGTTGGAAATTGTAAGGCCGTTTATGCCCTCTCGTCCGTCTGCAACTAGTGGCTCATTTCTTAAAATAGCGCCTGCAAATGCATTTAAAACGCCAACATGCTGTTCGTTTTTGCCGTCGGTTTCAACCAGGATATAATCCATTGGCGGAGCTGCAAAGGCAACCTCGTTTGTTCTTGAAAACTCCGGCTCGGAAATTTGGTTTTTCCATAGGTGTAGCTTGCCTTCCTCTGCAAGCAGCTTTCCGCCCTCTAAAAGAATTTCAAAGCGATTTGTGCCCGGGGCGTCGCCTGTTGATGTGATAAATGTGCCTGTTGCGCCGTTTTCGTATTCGCAATATGCAGTAACATCGTCCTCAACCTCGATATTGTGCCATTTTCCAAAGTGCATTTTTGCGTGAATTTTCTTAGGCATACCGCAAATCCACTGCCATAAATCAAGATTGTGTGGGCATTGGTTCAGTAAAACTCCACCGCCCTCGCCTGTCCAGGTAGCGCGCCAATCGCCACTATCGTAATATGCCTGCGGACGGTACCAGTCGGTTACAATCCAGCTTGTACGCTTAATTGCGCCCAGCTCGCCACTCTTTACGATTTCACGCATTTTGCGATAAATGCAATTTGTTCTTTGATTCATCATAAGAGCAAATTTTACATTACATTTGTCGACAATCTCGTTCATTTCCTTAACCTGCTTTGTATATACACCGGCAGGCTTTTCAACCATGGTATGAAGTCCCTTTTCCATTGCCATAATAGCATACTTAGGATGGTCATAGTGTGGCACTGCAATTAAAATCGAGTCAATTAAGCCACTGTCCATCATTTCCTCGGCATCCTTAAATATTGCTACCTCGGGATGCTCGTTTTTAATCCATTCTACCTTTTCGTCCTTTAAATCACATACAGCACAAAGCTCAACCTCGGGGCATTTTCCCTCGAAAATATTTTTTGAGTGCACTGTACCCATATTTCCTATACCAATAATACCTAGCTTGATTTTCATTTTCATTTCTCCTTTTAATGCAACTTGTTGCAATTCATGCGTTAGCAATTCATGATGTAATCAATTTATGCGTAAGCAATTCATTTTTCATTTGTTGATGAATTGTTCTGCGAACATGAATTTTCACTTTGTTCAATGAATTGTTGCTTTGCAACATGAATTGGCTCCGCCATTTAATTAAACGCAAGCGTTTAATTAAGCCCCAAGGACTTTAAATACTCATAGCTCTTCTTCAGACACTCAAATGGGTCCTCGCCATAGCAGTTATCCTGCTCAACCAGAGCATATTCAACGCCTACCTTTTCTGCGGTTCTTACTATCTTTTCAAAATCCATACTGCCGCTGCCGATAGATGCCATTCTTTGCTCGTCGTTTACGATAGCTAAATCCTTTAGGTGAATACATTCGCATCTGCCCTTTAGCTTTTCAAGATATGAGCAAACATCGCCACCACCGTATTGCACCCAATATGTATCAAGTGTAAAGGACATTTCGCTTGGCTCAAAGGCTTTAATTAGCTTATCAAAAATCATTTCGCCATCAGAGCATCTGTTAAATTCGCAATGATGGTTGTGATAAAATAGCTTGCTACCGTTCTTGGCAAGTATTCTTGCAGGCTCCTTAAATTCCTTAATAAACTTATATGTTACCTCTTCAGTTGCCCAGCCCGGCATACAGCCAATGCCCACATAGTTACAGCCAAAAATTCTGTGCTTGTTTAGAACCTCCAGTGTATTGTCCCTTACATCGTCAGCGCCCCAGTGAGTAAGCACGCACTTTAAGCCGATTTCCTCTAGCTTTTTTGCAAGCCACTCTGGCTCGTAAGGGCAAACACCTGAAATTTGAACATATTCATAGCCAATTTCCTTTACCTTTTTAAGACTTTCCTCTAAGCCCTCAAGTGTTTGGCAATAATCTCTTAATGTATAAAACTGTGCTCCGATTCTCATAAAAATATCTCCTGTATTAAATTTTTCAATCTTAATTATTCCAAGGCATCCTTAAGCCTTCCACCGCAAGCGGTCCCCCTTCCTTAACCATTAAGGAAGGCTTTGGCTCCGATTCTCATTTGTTTGACTCCTTTCAGTCGTAAACAGCCGTTAGCAGTTAGCCGTCAGCTGTCAGCAGATATCAATAATTTAAATTTAATCTATTTAATATATCCTTTAATGCCTTAGCGCCTGCATCAAAGGCTGTATTATTGTCGGGATAAACAGGAATATCCTGAATGCTTCCCAACGCCTCCCTTGTGTAAAGGGAGGTGGATGCGCAGCAGACGGTAGGATTGTCTATCCTAACAATCTTTCTTGAACAACCTTGTCAATATATGTACAAACGCCCTTGAAATTTTTGTTCACCTCATAATTTGGTATTCTTAGAACCATTATTCCAAATTGTTCAAGATATTCTGTTCGTTTTTCATCCTTTATGGCATTTTCTTCTTCGCCGTGTTGTGAACCATCTAATTCAATTACCAAATTGGCTTTTGCTGAATAAAAATCAGCTATATATCTACCTAATATCTTTTGTCTAGAAAACCTCGCAGAATGCGTATTCAAAAAATCATACCATAGATGTTTTTCCTCTTTGGTCATATTTTTTCGTAGCTCTCTTGCCAAAGGCTTCAAATATTCATTATGTTTTCTTTCCACGACAATCCTTCCACCGCAAGCGGTCCCCCTCCCTTTACACAAGGGAGGCTTATAAATTTAATCTATTTAATATATCCTTTAATGCGTTTGCGCCTGCATCAAAGGCTGTATTATTGTCGGGATAAACAGGAATATCCTGAATGCTTTCACCGTTTTCAAGCTCCTTTAGGCCTGCAAATTCCATTAGGTGAGGCTCAAGCGTTAATACCTCTCCACCCATTTTTTGATACATTGAAACTAGCCTTTCGATATTGCCTATGCCATAGCCTGCGCGCACAACTCTTTTGTCCTCAAGCGCGTCTTTAATGTGCATATAGTCAACATACTTGTGTAGCTTTTCCCACGCTTCAAGTGTATTAACTCCACATTGAATAAAGTTTGCAGGGTCAAAAACCATTTTAATTCTATCGAAATTTTGATAGATTTTCAAGCAACCCTCAATATCGTCACCGAAAATGCCCTTTTCGTTTTCGTGGCACATTATAACGCTATCCGGGCAAGCATTACAAAATGCTTCAAGATTTTTAAATACCTCATCTTGATTTTTGGAGAAAAAGCTAAACATTCTGATTCTCTTAGCCTCTAAAATGTCGGCATACTCGCATAGCCTTTTAAACTCGTCAAGCTGTCGCTCAAAATTGTCGTCGGTATTATATTTTCCAACAGGCGAGCCAATGGACCATACCTTAATGTCGTTTTCGTCAAGTGTTTTTTTGATTTCCTTAATTTTTTCGTAGCTTATTTCCTTGATGTTTTGTCCGTCAACTCCACGGATTTCAAGTAAACCTATATTATTTCTCTTTAAAGCATCAATCTGCCCCTGTAGCTCATTTGACGCTTCATCTGCAAATGCACATAATTTCATAAAAGCCTCCCTTGTCGTTACACGCCTGAATATGCACTAAAGCCACCATCAACAGGGATAACTGTTCCTGTTACAAAGGCGGACATAGTGTCGTCGCATAAAAAGTCGAGAGCACCAAAAAGCTCCTCGGGCTTTCCAAAGCGGTTCATTGGTGTTGCTCTTAAAATTTTATCTGTACGAGGTGTTGGTGTTCCGTCCTCGTTAAATAGTAGCGCTTGATTTTGCTTAGTCACAAAAAAGCCCGGTGCTATCGCATTTACTCTTATTCCTGTATTGGCAAAATGAACGCTTAGCCATTTTGTAAAATTGCTTACAGCAGATTTTGCTGAGCTATAGGCAGGAATTTTTGTAAGTGGTGTAAATGCATTCATTGAGGATATATTTACAATAGTGCCACCGCCTAGCATATCAACGGAAAATACCTGTGTTGGCAAAAGCGTACCCATTAAATTAAGGTCGAACACAAAGGCAAAATCCTCTTTATTAAGATTAAAGAAGGTTTTTATATCCTCTCTTTTTTCGTCGCCACCTTCATAATATTCGTGATCAGTGGTTGCTCTTGGATTGTTTCCGCCTGCACCGTTTACTAAAATATCACATTTACCAAAATCAGCTAAAATTTCAGCGTGAGCACGCTCAAGCTCGCTTTTTTCAAGCACGCTTGCCTTGTAATATTTAGACACTCCACCGTTTGAATTGATTTTTTCAGACACTCCCTTAAGCGCCTGCTCATTAATGTCAATTAAGGCAACAGAAGCACCCTGCTTTGCCATATTTTCTGCAAATGCTGAGCATAATACTCCTCCTGCGCCTGTAATTACTACTACTTTTCCTTTATACCTCATACACTTTCCTTTCGGACTTTACAGGCCGGTGAAACCGAAAAGCAAGCATCAAAACGGATTTTGTTATCAATACGATATTGAACCTTTTAATGTTGGAATTTTTAACAAAATTCCTTCATTTTGCTTTTCTATTTGCGACTACGGGCTCTACCGTACAAGGTACGCCTACGCTCCCGTGTTCACAAATTTTCCCTC
>JAGAJV010000042.1 GCA_017625915.1 Clostridia bacterium | reverse complement strand
CTTTCACCGCAGAGTATTGATATGCCCGTCATACTAGAAAATCACCGATTTTGCAATCGGTGATTTTTAGTTATGCTTGTATTTCTTCCTTTGGCGCTGTAGCATAGGTTATTGTTTCAGCTGTTTCGCTTGTTCCCTTGCTTGTTAGGTAGCAAACTGCTGTATCGTCGCCTTTTGCTTCAACTACATACATATTCATTGCGATTGCAACATTCTTTGTGCTTTCGCTTAAGCCTGATAGCTTAAAGTCAACCGCAGTGTATTTATTATCTGACAAGTCAACCTTAATAACCTTATCTGTTAGCTCATAAGGATTTGTATTATCTATAGCTGCAACGATACCATAGCTAAATGATAGTTCTTCACCGTAGAAATCTGTATATGCTTTGATTGCTACAGTATTTATAACATAGGTCACGCACATTTCGCCATCGTCGTTAGATGAATAACCCTTAAAGATAAATAGCGCATCAATTGCTTCCTCGTTTACAGGATGTGTGCAATTTTTGTTTGTGCAGTATGATTTCTTTACACCGTTTGATAGGTAATCGGCATAAATCATTTCTGTTGTGAGGTTGTGTGTATTATCATTACCTGAATATACATTTTTAACATCACATCTGCCACACTCTGTTAGCCAGCATGGGTTGTTATCCTCTGTTTTTTCTGTGTGAACATCATTATAAAAGGCTTTGCATGTATTATAGCCATAAACTATATAGTTTTTGCCTTCTGTTGTTGCCTGCTCAACATATGCAGAATCTGCAATTGTTGAATCCCATGCACAAATTACATAGTTTCCGTTAGCATATTTCTCATTGTTGCTTTTTGATTGAAGTAATGAAATAAATGCTTCGGCCTCAGTTTGTGTTCCGTTATAGAAAATTACAGTTTTCTTGTAGCTTGCATGCTGAGTTGTAAAATGGTGGGTTCCTGTTGCAGCTGTTACAGTATTTGGTAAATAAACATACTGCAAGCTTCCCGCTTGATATGTAGAGCTTTGTCCAATGCTTGACATAGAAGCAGGATACCAAAGCTTTTCTAAGCTTGAACAGCCCTGTACAATTCTATCTCCAACTGAAGTTACGGAATTAGGTACTCTTAACTCCTTTAAAGCAGTACAGCCTGAGAAAAGTGAAACCGGTGTAGATGTTAAAGAGTCCGGTAGAGTAACATATTCAAGAGATGTACAGCCATTAAAGCAAGATACTCCAAAGGTTTCAGTTTCGCTATTATCATAGAAATAAAGATTCTTTAAACTCTTGCAGTATGAAAATGTTGCGGCTGTTCCCCACTTTCCATCATTTCCACTGCCCGGTGTAGTTTTTACTTTTGGTGGAAAGTAAAATTCTACAAGCCCTGTTGCATAGTAGAAGGAGTATTGACCAAGTGTTTGAAGATTTGAATTTCTTGTGATATCAACTATTTTTAATTTTGATGTACATCTAAACTGATTTGTAACAGTTGTAGTTAGGCAGTCAGGAAGATAGATATATTCTACAACATCATTGTATGTATTATATCCGCCACCATTTGCACCGTTGTAGTAAACAGGTATTTGTTTAACATTTAATGCATCAATTTCTGGTCCTTGGAAATTAGCAACAACAACCTTCATAGTTGAAACTCCGTTGTATGTAGCCACTCCGCTTCCGTTTACAGATATTACATCTATGGTTTTTGCGCTTGTTAATGCTCCGCTATCATTTAGATAATATGTAAGAGCATAACCGTCATTATCATATAATGCCACCTTTGTGCCATTATCAAGTGTTACTTCTCTTGCAGTATCATAGTTTGATGCAGATACAGATATAGCAAGAATGCATAAAAGCATTGCAATCATTGCTATAGCTAAAAATAGCTTCTTTTTCATAAGATTTCTCCTTTTTATAATATAGAAAATTTAGATGTCAGTGTTAGCAATTACATTAACGAGCCTCTCTATATTGAGAGGCTCATAATATTATAGCTTTACTGCCTTTTTCTTGATTAGGTCAACTAGCTCTACGCTCTTTGCTGAGCTTTCAGGAGTTACATAATATGTTGACTTGTTATTTAAAACACAGTCAACAAAGTATGTCATTTCTGCAAGATAGCCATCATCGTTGCCAACATTGATACCGAGGTCCTTTTCTTCTGCCTTCGGTGCTTCAAAAACAACCTCCTTGCCGTTTTTGTAAAGCTTGTCAGACAATTCTACATAACCGTCCTGGAATACTGCAAGGAATGTTGCGTGGAATGGAATTGATGCATTGTACCAAGTACCCTCACAGCTTACAAGTGTATCGCCATATTGCATATTTGTTACAATATAGTCGTTATTTGCCTTTATGCCTGTTTTGTAAGCAGAAATCTTATCAGGCATACCGAGTACGCTTTGCACAAAGTCAATATCGTGAATTGAGAGGTCTGTAGCAACTCCGCCGCTGCGCTTTTCATCTCTCATCCAGTCCTCCCAGCTCCATTTAGGAATAGAGGAAATTCTCTTCATATCAAGTCTTAAAAGCTTACCTAGCTCGCCGCTTTCGATTGTTCTCTTTAGATACATATACGGTGCCATAAATCTTACAACGTGAGCAACCATAAACTTCCTATCTGTTGCTTTAGCTGCCTCAACTACCTTTTTAGCATCCTTTGCATTAAGTGTCATTGGCTTTTCGCAAAGAACATGATAGCCTGCCTTAAGTAGCTTTATTGCCATATCCTTATGTAAAAAGCTTGGTGTGCAAATGTCAATCATATCAAGCTCTTCGCTCTTTAGCATTTTATCAAGGCTTGTATAGATGTTAATATTTCTATCGCCAACCTTATTTTCAGCAACGTCTCTTCTTACGTCGCATACTGCAACTAGCTCTGCATTTTCAATTTTTTCGTAGTTATAGAAATGGCATCCGCCCATTCCTCCTATACCTACAAGTCCAACTCTTACCTTAGCCATTGATTATATCCTCCAAAAATTTCTT
Organism: Clostridia bacterium; assembly: GCA_017625915.1. Classification (GTDB taxonomy): domain Bacteria; phylum Bacillota; class Clostridia; order Oscillospirales; family CAG-272; genus RGIG2000. Next base: position 21,839 of record JAGAJV010000042.1, on the reverse strand, counting down.
AGCATATAGTATATCTTCGGTTTGCTTATCACCGTCAATTTCTCTTTCAATAGTGATTGAGCCGTTATAGCCGTGCTCCATTAGCTTCTTGATAAGAACAGGGAAATTTACTCTGCCGTCACCTATTCTCTTTTCAACGCCAAGCCATTTAGGGTCTGTTGGGTATTCGCCATCCTTTGCGTGAACACCTCTTACATAGTCGCCGAAAATATCAACCGCATCGCAAGGATTTGATTTACCATAAAGTAATAGGTTTGCAGGGTCAAGGTTGATACCAAGATTTCCTGTGCCAACTGTTTCTATTGTTCTCTTAAGAGTTATGGCTGTTTCTTGTCCTGTTTCAAATAATAAATATTGTCCGTTTGCTTTGCAATACTCCGCTATTTCCTTAATTGCAGCTACAACGCCACGATATTCGTCAGTAATTGGATTTTCAGGAATAAAGCCCATATGTGTAACAACATCAGTTATTCCTAGCATTTTAGCAAATTCTGAGCCCTTTTTCAAATTTTCTATTCTTTTCTCTCTGAAAAATACAGGAACGATACCAAGAGTGATTGGTCCTCTTACAAAATCCCAAGCTGCCTCTCCTTCCCATCCACACCAAACGGCGCTGATTTCAATGCCTGTTTCCTTAACTGCATCAAGGACGATTTTTGCATATTCCTCGTTCATTTTGCTCATATCCCAACAGCAGAGCTGACAGGATTCAAGTCCATATTTTTTTACATCTTTAATTTTTTCGGCTACATTTTCGCCAAGATGTACCATTGTTCCAAGCTTCATAGTTTATACCTCTTAGAAATATTTATTAATTGTATTCTAGCATATATTTTTCTTTGTTGCAAGTATATTTTAACAAAAAAAGGCTTGATAACAAGCCTTTTTATTCATTTTCAAATCTGATTGTTGATGCGTCAACGCCCTTTACCCATTTTATTTTGTATTCCTCTTCGCCATAGGTTAAAAATTCCTGTGCCTCGCCATTTACATGAAGCTGATGTAAATCGGCTGGGGATACCTTTGTTATTGAAATATCGTTAGTATCATTTGCATCCCAATTATAAAAGTCCTGAACTACATATTTTAGCTTTGCAGTATAATATGTTACACCAAACCATGTGGTTTGCTCTATATCATAAAGCTCTACGCTTGTAAAATATGAGCCAACTGAGTATTTCCAGTCACCTGTTAAATTATGGTGGATACTCTCTTCGATTTGGTAAATTGTCACCTTTTCACCCTTTACAGCCATATTTTCAGCTGAACGCAAGGCATCATTTACATCCTTATACATATTCTCTTGAGCAATTTTGTTTTCAAGAAAATCCTCTATGTCAAGCTCGTAAATTTTGCCTTCTCCCTCTAAGTAATGCTCCATAAATTCCGATGCGTTAGGGAACATAAATTTAGCTGAGGCTATTATTCCTGCCTGTAATCTTGTTGATTTTAATTGGTCAGGTGTATATTTTGAGCCTGTGCCAAATACTCCGGAGGAATATTTCATTTGCTTCATTCTATCAGCTGACGCTATTGTTTTATGTAAGGTTGTAAAATTACCAAAGGTGTCCTTTGATTCAGTATCAGTAATTATATCTGTATCTGTTTCTAAATCTGTTTGTATATCATTACTATCCGACACTATTTCACTATCGGTAGCTTGGTTTGTATCTATGTTGGTATCTGTATTAGTATCTGTATTAGTATCTTCTATTAAATCATCGCTAGTTGTGTTTTGGTCACTTGTTGAATTTTGTGCACCGTCACAGGATGAGAAAATTATTAAGGTAAACATTAAGGTCAACGCTATTAGTAGTTTTTTAATACACATCCCTCCCTTTTACTTACTTATGATACCATAATTTTGATATTTTGTCAAGTTTTTATTGATTGGGGGGCTTTTGTATGGTATAATAATAATAAATTTTATAATATAAAGGTGAGATTATGATAAATAGGATTAAAAGATTAAGAGAAAGCTTTGATAGCTTAGGTGTTGATGCTATTTTAGTTACATCACAAACTAACCACAGATATTTTACAAAATTCGACAATGGTGACGGATGCTTGCTTATTACAAGAAAAAACGCATATGCCTTTGAGGATTTTCGATATACTGAAATCGCTGAAAAGCTTTTAAAGGATGTTTACACTGTTATTCAGCTAAAGGGCAAAAGAAGTGCTTGGCTTGGCGATGCTATTAAGAGCGAGAATATAAAATGCGTGGGCATTGAGGATTACTCTATGAGCTTAAATAGCTTTGCTATGCTCAAAAATGATTTACCTGAGGTTGAATTTAAAAATATCGGTGCTACAATTAGCTTGCTTCGTCAGGTTAAGGACGAATGGGAAATTCAGCAAATAAGAAAAGCACAAGAGATTACCGATCTTGCATTTGAGCATATTTTAGGAATTATTTCCACGGAAATAACTGAAACTGATGTTGCGGCAGAGCTTGAATATTTTATGAGAAAGCACGGTGCTGAGGATAAGAGCTTTGAAACAATTTCCATAAGTGCTGAAAAGACATCATTACCTCACGGTGTGCCTGAAAATGTGAAAATTAAAAAGGGCTTTTTCACAATGGATTTTGGCGCAACGGTTAATGGCTATCATTCTGATATGACAAGAACTATATGTGTAGGTAAGGCTGATAATGAAATGAAAAAGCTTTACAATACAGTTTTAAAAGCACAGCTTGCTTCCATTGAATATTTAAATGCTGGCGTTGTATGCCGTGATGCAGACAATATTGCCAGGGAAATAATTAATAAGGATTATAACGGACTATTTGGACATTCACTAGGGCATAGCGTTGGTCTTGAAATTCACGAGGTGCCTTGTCTTGCGCCAACATTCGACAAAATTCTCGTTCCAAATAATGTTGTAACAGTTGAGCCCGGTATCTATGTGGCAGGAAAATACGGCTGTAGAATTGAGGATTTAGTTGTTATTAAGGAAAACGGCATTGAAAATCTAACAAAATCCCCTAAGGAATTAATAGAATTGTAAGTTTTTTCAATAATTTTTGAAAAAATTCCATTTAGCTATTGAAATATTTAAACTTTTATTGTAAAATACTTATGTATATTTAGGTGCTATGCACTTTGACTGTGGCGGGTCACATCCAAAAATACTTAACGCCAAGAAAGAGAAAACATTTATGATTACAGCAGGTGATTTCAGAAACGGTGTCACATTTGAAATGGAAGGTAAGGTTTACCAGGTTATTGAATTCCAACACGTAAAGCCAGGTAAGGGTGCTGCTTTCGTAAGAACAAAGTATAGAGATGTTGTTACAGGCGCTATCCGTGAGGCTTCATTTAACCCAACTGCTAAGTTTGAGACAGTTCAGGTTGAGCGTAGAGAGCTTCAATATCTATATGCTGACGGAGAGCTTTACTACTTTATGGATATGGAATCCTATGAGCAAATTCCAGTTGATGCTAAGAAGCTTGGCGAAAACTTTAAGTTTGTTAAGGAAAATGAAATGTGCAAGCTTTCATCTATTAAGGGTGAGGTATTCTCAGTTGAGCCTCCAACATTTGTTGAGCTTGTAGTTACAGAGACTGAGCCAGGCGTTCGTGGCGATACAGCTACTAACGTAACAAAGGCTGCTACTCTTGAGACAGGTGCTATCGTTAGAGTTCCAATCTTTATTAACGAGGGTGAGCTTATCAGAATTGATACAAGAACAGGCGAATACCTTGAAAGAGTAAACAAATAATTACTTTGCTATTTAAGGACCGTCAATTTAACGGTCCTTTAAATATATAAAATTAAAGGAGATATTAAAATGGAAAATATGGACATTCTTGAAAAATGCGCTTATATTAAGGGCTTAGCTGAAGGTCTTGAGCTTGATACAAAGAAGCCTGAGGGCAAGGTTCTTAACGCTATCATTGATTTACTTGGCGATATTGTTGAGTCTATTGCTGATATGGACGAGGAGGTTGCTACTCTCGGTGATTATGTAGAGGAGCTTGACCACGACCTTGGTGATGTAGAGGAATACATCTATAATTGCGAGGACGACGATTGCGACTGCTGCGATTGTGAGGATTGCGAGGACGATTGTGACTCTTGCGATTGCTATGACGAGGACATTTGTGGCTGTTGTGATGATGAGGATTGTGATTGCGATTGCGAGGAGTGCGAATATATGGAGGCTATGTGCCCACACTGCTCAGAGACAATCTGCTTTGACAATGAGCTTGACCCAGAGGAGCTAATTTGCCCAGCTTGCGGTAAGGCTTTTAGCGATAAGGAATAATCTATAATTTAATTCCCACAAGACTATCTTGTGGGAATTTTTATATGCAAAAACGCTATCCATGCGGATAGCGTTTTTTGTTGGAGTTTCATCGCTTTTTGTAAAATTTATATAAGGAGTTTTCTGCGATGATTATTTATCATTTTGCTCAGTTTTATGACAAATTCCGTTCATGGAGCAGCTTGAGCAACTACATCCACAATTAGACTTGCCCTTCTTCTTGCTTTTTATGTTGCTTACAATTATAAATGTAACTAATGCAATTAATGCTAATCCTACTAGGATTGAGCCTAAATTTTCAATAAACCACATATATTTTGCTCCTTTCTTGAAATATTGCTTTACTTAAGAATTACTGCTTTTGATTTTTTCTTGTCAGGTCTTATTATTGCAAGCACAAAGAATGCTATTATTACAACTGATAAAATTAAGCCGATTATGCCCCAAGCCATATTCATTGTGCCATTCCAAATTGCGCCTGTAAATAGGTTGCCAAAATGGTAGCATACAAATGCAACAAGATATGCGAAAACGCATTGATATGTAATTGCAAATGCTGTCCACTTGCCACTATTCATTTCTCTTTTAATTGCACCCATTGCTGCGAAGCAAGGAGCACAAAGAAGATTGAATACAAGGAAGCTAAAGCCCTCCGGCTTAGTAAATGCTAATGCTAATGATTGATATACTGTTATTCCTTCTGTTGTAAATAAGCTTGCTAATGTTGCAACGATATTTTCCTTTGCTACAAGTCCAGTAACTGCTGCAACTGCACTTTGCCAGTTACCAAAGCCAATTGGTGCAAATATCCACGCAACGCCTCTTCCAAGGTATGCAAGTAGGCTATCGTCCATATCTACCATTTGGAATCTGCCACCCTCGAAGCCGTAGCTGGACATAAACCAAATTACAATTGAAGATAAAAGAATTACTGTGCCTGCTTTTTTAATAAAGGACCAGCCTCTTTCCCAAGTGTTTCTTAGTAGATTTTTAACTGTTGGCATATGATAAAGCGGTAATTCCATAACAAATGGTGTTACCTCGCTTGCTAGAAGCTTTGTTTTCTTTAAAATAATACCAGAAATCATTACTGATGCCATACCGATAAAGTATGCAACAGGTGCAATCCACCATGTGCCACCGAATATTGCGCCTGCAATAAGTGCGATAAACGGTAGCTTTGCACCACACGGAATAAAGGATGTGGTCATTATTGTAATTTTTCTGTCACTTTCGTTTTCTATTGTTCTTGATGCCATAATTCCAGGAACGCTACAGCCTACGCCTACAAGCATAGGAATAAAGGATTTTCCTGATAAGCCGAAGTGACGGAAAATTCTGTCTAATACAAATGCAATTCTTGCCATATAGCCACAAGCCTCAAGGAATGATAGGAATAGGAACAATACAAGCATTTGCGGTACAAAGCCTAATACTGCGCCTACACCTGCTACAATACCATTTAGGATAAGGTCTTGCAGCCAATCCCAACAGTTTATTCCATTTAGACCATTTTCAACTAATACAGGGATACCTGGCACCCATAATCCATAATCAGCAGGGGCTGGCTCGCTGTAATTTATTCTTTCGAGTGTGCTAATTGCTTCCTCAAAATTAAGAACATCATATGTAACTGGCGTTTCCTCCGCTGTTTCCTCATCAACTAATGTAGAATCAACCGTCGTGCTATCAGGTAAAGCGTTTGCAAAATTTAATAGCATCTGCTTCGCTTCATTTGATTTACCCTCGCTTACTAAGGCGTTGTATGCTTCTATATCAAAATTATATGCTTCTGCATATTCAGCTATAAATGCATCTATTACTGGCGCGTGTTCACCATATTCCTCGCTAACCTCACCATAGTCAAGGTCGCCTTCCTTATCAATACCAAGGAAGTGGAAGCCATCGCCAAACAAGTTATCGTTAGTCCAGTCTGTTACCCATGTGCCAACTGTTGTTACTGATACGAAGTAAACAAGAAACATAATAAGTGCGAAAATCGGTAGCGCCCAAATTCTGTGTGTTACTACTCTATCAATTTTATCTGTGACAGAAATTCTTGTTGTGCTCTTTTTCTTGTAGCAGGTTTTAAGAATTTCGGAAACATAATTATATCTTTCGTTTGTAATAATGCTTTCAGAGTCGTCGTCAAGCTCTTTTTCAACAGCTTTAATGTCGTTTTCAATATGAGCTAGCTTTTCCTTTGAAATTTCAAGCTGAGATAAAACCTTTTCATCTCTTTCAAACATTTTGATAGCATACCAGCGTTGCTTTCTTTCGTCGTTTAGCTCGTGAATTACACATTCCTCGATATGAGCAAGAGCATGCTCTACTATACCGCTAAAGAAATGCTTTGGAACAAGCTTTCCTGTTTTTGCAGAATTGATAGCTACCTCTGCTACCTCGTCAACACCCTCTTCCTTTAAGGCTGAAATTTCAACCACAGGACAGGATAACTGCTTGGATAGCTCCTCTTTATTGATTTTGTCGCCCATTTTTCTAACAACATCCATCATATTAAGAGCTATAACCATTGGTATGCCAAGCTCAGATAGCTGAGTTGTCAGATATAGGTTTCTTTCAATGTTTGTTGCGTCCACGATGTTTAAAATAACATCCGGCTTTTCGTCTAAGAGATAATTTCTTGCAACTACCTCTTCAAGCGTGTAGGGGGATAATGAATAAATGCCGGGCAGGTCAGTTACTATTACTCCCTCTTGCTTTTTGAGCTTACCCTCTTTTTTCTCAACAGTAACTCCCGGCCAGTTACCAACAAATTGGTTAGAGCCCGTCAGAGCATTAAACAGTGTTGTTTTACCACTGTTAGGGTTGCCCGCTAATGCGATTTTTAACATATTACTCTCCTTGGTTAGCGTTTGCTAACCTCTTAATAAAATTAAACTAAATTACTCAATTTCAACCATTTGGGCATCTGCCTTACGGATTGAAAGCTCATAGCCTCTTACTGTAAGCTCAAACGGGTCGCCAAGCGGCGCAACCTTGCGAACCTTTACTACTGTTCCACGGGTTATTCCCATATCCATTATTCTGCGTCTTACAGCGCCTTGACCGTGTAGTCTAACTACCTTAGCGCTCTCGCCAACCTTTAGGTCCTTTAATGTTTTCATTGTTACTCTCCTTTAGTTAGCCTTGGCTAACTCTCTCTAAAAACAATCAGTTAGCCTTTGCTAACCGTGATTATTATACACAATCATTTTATGTTTGTCAAGAGCTTTTTAGAAAATTTTTCAAAAATTTTTCACATCAAATTTGCTACTTGAAAATTATATACTTATATGTTAAAATAATATGGTAGAAAAGCAAAGGAAGTGACAATTAATGAGTATACAGGAATCAGGAGAAATGTATCTTGAGTCTATATTAGTCTTATCAGGAAAGGGCGCTGTTAGGTCCATAGATATTGTAGAATATATGAATTACTCTAAGCCAAGTGTATCAAGGGCGGTTGGCATTCTAAAAAAGGACGGATATATTACTGTTGACAAGAGTGGATATATTGAGCTTACAAGCAGCGGTCGTGAAATTGCACAAAAAATATATGATAGGCACAAGCTGATTACCGGGCTTCTTGAAATGCTAGGCGTTGATAAGGAAACTGCTTCCGAGGATGCTTGCAAGATTGAGCATCATTTAAGCGATAAGTCCTTTGAGGCGATTAAAAAGCATATGGAAAGCTACAAAAAGTAATAAGAAGATGAACAACCGAGCGAGGCTCGGTTGTTTTAGTTTATTAAGTCTTTTATTACTTCGGAAGCAATTATTAGTCCTGCTACAGATGGGATAAAGGCGCAGGATGCGGGGACATATTTACCTTTTACTTCCTCTTTATTTACTTGGTTTGATGGAATTTCGTCGGAATAGACTACCTTTAGCTTTTTTACGCCTCGTTTTTTAAGCTCGGTGCGCATTACTCTTGCTAGTGGGCAAACAGAGGTTTTATAAATATCGGCAACCTTAAAGGTACAGGGGTCGATTTTGTTGCCTGCTCCCATTGAGGATATAATTTTTGCGCCTGCATTTTGGGCTTGTAAAACCAGCTCAATTTTGCCTGATACTGTATCTATTGCATCTACTACATAGTCATAATTTGAAAAATCAAATTGATTTGAGGCTTCGGGGGTATAGAAGGTATTAAAGATATTCACCTCTATACTAGGATTTATATCTAACATTCTTTCCCTCATTACCTCTGTTTTATATTTACCGACAGTTGAATGTAGTGCAATTATCTGGCGATTTATGTTGCTTTCTGACACTGTATCGTTATCAACTAAATCTATTTTTCCTATTCCTGTACGGGCAAGTGCTTCGCATACATAGCCACCAACACCGCCAATACCGAAAACTATTACCTTTTTATTTTTAAGCTTTTCAATGTTTTCTTTGCCGAAAAGCATTTCTGTTCTTGAAAAGATTTCCATTATTGTTCTCCTATACAATCCTTCCACCGCAAGCGGTCCCCCTCCCTTTACACAAGGGAGGCTATCTAAATAGTAACATATTTCGGTAAAAAAATCAAATATTATTGCAATTTTGTTTTTTATATGGTAAAATTTTGACAGTATAATTTTTTGGAGGCTATTATGAAGCTAATTAGTGAATCTATAAGAAATTTGCGTGCGATACTTTATCACATTGCAAGAAGCTATGAAATTGAGAGATTTCCTATAGAGGGAATTACTTATAAGGAATGTGGCTACAAGAGCGGCACTGTATTACCCGATACAAGCGATTTTAAGATATTTACATCTGATATGAGATGGGGACTTGAAAGGGACGAGCATGTATGGTTTCATTTTACTGTAAATGTTCCTGAAAAATACAAGGGCAATGAAATTAAGGTTGTTTTAAGAACTCAAATTGAGGGCTGGGATGCTGTAAATCCACAGTTTATTGCTTATGTTGACGGTAGAATTAAGCAGGGTCTTGACACCAACCATATGTATATAATGCTTGATGGCAAAAAAGATACATATGATGTTATGTTATATAGCTATTCAGGAATGAATGCTGAAAGACACGCGCTAAAGCTAATTGCTGATGTTGTAATTGAAAATAAGGATGTAAAGGATTTTTATTACAACATTAAGGTGCCATTTGATGCTATTGAGTTTTTACCTGAAAATACCTATGAGTATCAAAGCATTATAAATATTCTTGAAAAGTCCTGTCAGCTTGTAAATATGCTTGAAATTCCATCTGAAGCTTTTACTGCATCTATAAAGAAAGGTAATGAATACTTACAGAAGGAATTTTACGGCAAGTTCTGTAAGGACCAAGACATTAAAACTCTTTGCATTGGTCACACACATATTGATATTGCTTGGCTATGGACTATTGAACAAACTAAGGAAAAGGCACAACGCTCCTTCTCTACTGTTATTGAATTAATGAAGAGATACCCTGAGTACAGATTTATGTCCTCGCAGGCTATTTTATACAAAATGGTTAAAGAGGAATGCCCTGAGCTTTACGAGGAAATTAAAGCTATGATTAAGGCCGGTAGATGGGAAGTTGAGGGTGCTATGTGGGTTGAAGCCGACTGTAACCTATCCAGTGGCGAAAGCCTTGTAAGACAGGTACAATACGGCAAAAACTTCTTCCGTGAGGAATTTGGTATTGAGTCAAGGGTACTTTGGCTACCCGATGTATTCGGATATGCGGCAGCGTTACCACAGATTTTAAGAAAGAGTGATGTTGATTGGTTTGTAACCTCTAAGATTGGTTGGAACGATGTTAACACTATGCCATATGATACATTTAAATGGTACGGTATTGACGGTACAGGCATTAACACGCAGTTTATGACCGCTCAACAGGAAAAGAAAGGTCGTGTGCCTGAAAGAGAATGTATGTACATTCCTGACGCTACTGTTTCCTTTGTTGACGGTGCTTGGAACAGATATCAACAAAAATCCCTTTCAAAAGAAGCGCTTTTAACCTATGGTTGGGGTGACGGTGGCGGTGGACCTACCGACGATATGCTTGAGTTGCTTCGCCGTTCAAGCCATGGTATTCCAGGTCTTGCACAGCCATATATGGGTACTGCAACAGAATTTTTAAAGCATAAGGAGCAGGATATTAAGAAAAATCCTCACCTATTACCATCTTGGCAGGGTGAATTATATCTTGAATTCCATAGAGGTACATATACATCCCTAGCCAAGAACAAGAAAAATAACAGAAATTGCGAATTTTTAATGCTTGATACTGAGGCTCTTTGTGTAATGCTTGACAAAATCAAGGGAGAAAAATTCCCTAAGGAAGAATTACACGGTGCTTGGGAGACACTTTTAACAAATCAATTCCACGATATTATCCCCGGCTCTTCCATTAAAGAGGTTTACGAGCAAAGCGACAAGGATTATGCAGAAATCAGAGCTTTAACAGGCAAATACAGAGATAATGCATTTAATTATGTAGCTGAAAATTCTTCTAAGAGTGGTTATGCTGTATTTAATCCTCATTCATTTGTAAATTCGTCTACTGTAAAAATTAATGGCAAAGCTTACTTTGTAAAGGATGTTCCGGCTAAGGGCTATAAGGTTATTGATGTACTTGATTGTAAAAATACCATTACAGTTAAGGAGCGCACAGTATTTACAAAATTCTTTACAGTTAAGTTTGACAAGGATTACAATATTGTATCTATTTATGATAAGAAAAATCACCGTGAGGTAATTAAAAAGGGCGAAAGGGCTAACCGTTTCTTCGCTCTTGAGGATTATCCATTTAACTATGATGCTTGGGAGCTACAGCGCTCAGCAAGTGACAAGGAATATGAGGTTTCCTCAGCTTACGATGTTAATGTGGTTGTAGACGGAGCAAGAACAGGTATTAATTTTAAGAAATCACATATGGATAGCGAGATTGAGCAAACAGTTTGGTTCTACGAGGATATGCCAAAAATTGATTTTGCGACCAAGGTAAATTGGCAAAATAAGCGCCAAATTTTAAAGGTATCCTTCCCTGTTGATATTAATACAGATACGGCAACCTATGAAATTCAGTTTGGTACAACTAAGCGTCCTACACACTACAATACCTCCTGGGACCACGCAAGATACGAGGTTTGCGGTCAGAAGTATGCAGATTTATCTGAGGGCGATTATGGCGTTTCCTTACTTAACGATTGCAAGTACGGTCACGATATTCATAATGGGGATATGCGTTTAACTCTTGTTAAGTGTGCTTGGAACCCCGGCAATATGGGCGACTTTAACGATATGGGTATGCACGAATTTACATATTCAATTTATCCGCATAAGGGCGATGTTGCTTCCTGTGATGTTGTTAAGTATGCTTATGACCTCAATTTACCTATGACTGCTATTAAGAGCGAGGGTAAGGGCAATTTACCAAGCGAATATTCACTTGTAAGCGTAAATACTGACAATGTAGTAATTGAAACAGTAAAAGAGGCTGAATACAGTGACGAAACAGTTATTCGTATGTATGAAACTAAGAATACAAGAGGTAGGGCAACAATCAAGCTTGGCTTTGATGTAAGCGAGGTATATCTTGCTAATCTTTCCGAAAAGAAGGAAAAGAAGCTTACAGTTAAGAATAATTCTGTTACTGTTGATTATAAGCCATTTGAAATTATTACACTTATAATTAAATAATATTTATGCACCGATTTTTAATCGGTGCATATTTTTTTGTTATTCAGTATATATTTTACTGAATGTGTGGTGATAAAAATTAACAGGCTAAAAAAATATTTATTTAATGCCCTTTTGCTATCCTGTGTGTCCCTTGTTATGCGCACGGTGTCGGTTAGCTTTAATGTATATGTGTCCTCAAAAATTGGCAGTGAGGCTATGGGACTTCTTACGCTGACAGGTGGAATATACGGCTTTGCTATAACCTTTGCAACCTCAGGAATTAACACAGCCGTGGTGCGACTTGTTTCTGCCTCGTTGCCTTACGATAATTGTGATTTTTTCGACACAAGGTCCAATATTTGTGTAAAAAGGATAATGAAAAATGCTCTTTTTTACTGCTTAATATTTAGTGCAACCGCATCAGTTGTTTTGTTTATTAGCGCAGGTAATATCGGAAAATATCTTTTAGGAGATATAAGGACTGTGCCCTCTTTAAAGCTAATGTCCTTTAGTCTTATACCGATTTCAATTTCAAGTGCATTAAACGGATATTTTTGTGCAGTCAGGCGAGTTTACAAAAATGTAATTGTTCAATTTTGCGAGCAGGGTGCAAAAATTGGTGTGGTTAGCTTTTTGCTTTTAACTATTGCGCCGGCAGGGCTTGAATATGCTTGTATTGCAGTTGTGGCAGGTGGCGCTTTAAGCGAGGGAGTGTGCGTAATTGTATCAGCAATTCTCTATTTTGTTGACAGGAAGCGACATTATAGAAATAAGACGAAAAATGTAGGATATGTAACTAAAAAGGGATACTTTTTTGTCGAAAATATAGAGAATTTAGAAATAAACGGCAGTGAAACGAAAATTGTGCCGATTGCCTTGCCTATTGGAGTAAGTGCTTATGTAAGAAGCGCACTTGCCACAATTGAGCATCTTTGTATTCCTTGGGGGTTAAAAAAATACGGGCTTGACTCCTCTGCCTCTCTTTCCTCTTATGGCACCTTGCACGGAATGGTTATTCCGATTTTACTTTTTCCGTCGGCTATTTTAGGTGCGTTTTCCTCGCTTTTAGTGCCTGAGCTTTCGTCAGCTATGGCGCAAAAGGACATTGTAAGGATAAAAAGCATTGTATCAAGGGTTTTTAGTCTTTCCTTGCTTTTTTCAGTAGGAGTTAGTGGAATTTTCATTTGCTACTCATACGAAATAGGAATGTTTTTATATGGAAATAATGAAGTCGGCGAGTTTATTAGGCTTCTTGCCCCACTTATTCCCTTAATGTATCTTGACGGAAGCGTTGACAGTATGCTAAAGGGACTTGGTGAGCAGGTTTATTCTATGCGTGTAAATATTTTAGATTCGCTCATTAGTGTTATTTTAATTCTTGTTTTACTTCCAATTTACGGCATTTACGGATACGTGACGGTGATTTTTATAACTGAGCTTATTAATGCATCATTAAGTATTTTAAGGCTGATTAATATAACAGGGATAAAAACGCCTATATTTAAGTGGGTGGGGGTGCCTTTAATTTGCGTTATTTGTGCGACTGTTATATCAAGGCTTATTTTTAGTTTTGTACTAGCTCAAGATAAAATGCTTACAATTATTGAAATAGCAGTTACTGCTGTTATTTATCTTTTGATGTATATGTTAATTATGAATAAGCGACCTTATAAAAAGGTTGCTTTTTCTTTTTTAGGGGAGTGTGTCTGTAATTGGTAAATATTGTTCCTTGAATTGCATCGTTGGAAATGCTAGAATATTAATGTAATTCTTGCAAGATTACACAAATTGACAATAGAAAGGATGGTTATTTGAAGAAAAAAATTATATCGTTTGTATTTATTTTTGTTATGGTTATTTCTTGCTTTTCTATGATGTCTATGGCATCGGCAAGCAGCTATGGACCAAATGTAAATATAGACGGAAGCTCGTTTACGGGTGAAATTAATGTAAGAGATAATACTACCTTTGTAGGTATTAGGAAATTCTCTACAGCTATGTATTGGAATGCCAAGGTAAGCTATAATTCTTCCACAAGAACTATTACTGTTACGACAGATAAGCTAACCTTAACCGCTAATGATGGAGCAAATTACATAGTAGCAAATGGTAGATATTTGTTTACAAGCACTCCAATATTTATGAAAAATGGCAGAATGTATGCGCCACTACTTCTTATGGCTAAAGCCTTTGACGCTAAAGCTAGCTGGAGTAACGCTACATCCTCATTTAACATAACAAGAGGCAGTGGTGGTATTTTATCGGGAGATAAATATTACCGTGAGGATGAGGTTTATTGGCTATCTAAAATAATCAGTGCTGAGGCAAGAGGTGAAATTTTTATCGGTAAGGTTGCTGTTGGTAATGTTATTTTAAATAGAACTAAGTCACCTTATTTTCCTAACACTATTTACGGTGTTATTTTTGATAGAAAAAACGGCATACAGTTTAGCCCTGTAGCTAACGGTACTATTTACAATAGTGCTACAAGCGAAAGCATAGCTGCTGCCAAGGTTTGTCTTGAGGGATATACTGTTAGTAAGGATATTCTTTACTTTGTAAACCCTAGAGTTGTACCTAATAGCTGGGTTTCCAAAAACAGAGTTTTCTTTGCCCAAATAGGAAATCACACATTCTACAAATAAAAATGTCACGAGCACTAAAAATGCCACTCGATTTTTCGAGTGGCTTTTGTTATTCTGCACCTCATCCGTCATCGAGCTGACACCTTCCCCTCAAGGGGAAGGCTTGTGGCTTTTAGGTAGTTATTATAGATTGTATCGTTAAAGAGGGATAGGAGCTTTTTATCCTTGCCTCCTACGGGGATATTGTCAATTTCCGACACACCTCGCGCCATTTTTGAGGAGCTGGATATTATAATTTCGTCGGCAGAAAACAGCTCGTTTACAGAGTAGCGACGCTCCTCGACAGGAACACCGTTTTTATTTGCAATTTCGATAATGTGGGCTCTTGTCACACCAGGTAGTATGTATTTATCCTTTGGAGCAGTTATAAGAGTGCCATTTTTAAGAATTGATACATTACTGTGAGAGCCCTCAGTAACAAAGTCTTGGCTTCGATACATTATAGCTTCCTCGCTATTGCTGTTCTTTGCCATTTGGGCAGTTAGCACGCTTGGTAGTAAGTTTAAGGTTTTTATATTACATAGCTCATAGCGAATATCTTTAGCTAGAATACATTTCATTTTTCTTTTAATATCGGTTATTTCTCTTTCAGTTATTGATATAAAAAGATTACCCTTTAAATTCTCATATGCGTGGTCACGGATTTGGCTTCCACGGGAAATATGAAAATAGACAAATTTCTCGTTTGCATCTACTTTTTTTACAAGCTCGCAAATTGTCGCCTTTAATTCTTTCTTGTCAACGGGTGGGTTAATATCGAGGGTGCTACAGTTTTTATATAGTCTATCAATATGTAAATCTAAAAGATATGGGATATTATTACGGCACATTACTGCATCATATACCCCGTCTCCAAAGTAAAATGCTCTGTCGGTTGCCGGAATTTGTAAATCCTCAAGCAAGCTTATTTTGCCGTTATAATATCCCAAGTTTTTCATATATACCTCCGATTAAACAACTGTATAGATTTGGTTTGCTTTAAGCTCTACTGTCTTATTTACTCCATCTATATTTATTATAGCAGTTTGTTCAAAAGGTGTTACTAATTTTACACTTGTTGCTTTATTGTTTTGCCATTCAATATCTACTGTAATATTGCCCTTTGCAAGCAGTCCCTTAATGCTTCCCTGCTTCATTTCGGAGGGGAGCGCCGGTAGAATTTTTATTTTGCCATCCTCGCATTGTAGGAACATTTGTGCTATACCTGCGCATACGCCATAGTTACCGTCAATTTGGAACGGTGGGTGAGCATCAAACATATTTGCATATGTTCCGCCTGCGTGCCACATATCGTGGTTTTCTTCCGGCTTTGCAGGCATATATCTTAGTTGGTTTTTAACCAGCTTCATTGCGTGGTCGCCATCCTTTAGCTTTGCCCATAGGCATACCTTCCAGCCCATACTCCAGCCTGTGCCCTCGTCGCCTCTTCTTTCAAGAGTGCGTTTTACCATTGCTGACACCTCCGGATTGTTTTCGGTGGTTATAATATCAGCAGGATAGAATGCGTACAGGTGGGATACGTGACGGTGATATATGTCGGTTTCCTCATAGTCGCCATCGTATTCAAGAAGTTGACCGTCGCTTCCCTTTTCGTAGATGCCGATATGGTCCTTTCTTGCATTGATTTTCTTTGTAAAGTCGTCATCAATGCCAAGTATTTCGGCAGCCTTGGAAAGATTTTTGAATAAATCCTCTGCGATTGATTGTGACATTACTGTATATTTTGCTAGATAAATAAAATGTCCGTCTGCGTTGTAGCTATTTTCAGGTGAGGTTGAAGGAGTTATAATCCACTTGCCATTATGGTTTTCCATTACGGAAAGATAGAATTTTGCACATTCCTTCATAATTGGATACGCAGTATTAGCAAGATAATCCTTATCGAGGGTATATTCGTAATGCTCGAAAAGGTGACGGCATAGCCATCCTCCTGACATATTCCAATATGCGTATTGGGTTGAGTTTAAAACCTTGTTACCAACCGGTGTTGTATGCGCCCAAATGTCGCTATTATGGTGAGATACAAAGCCATCTGCATGATATAAGCGCTTTGCAGTTTCTCTACCGTTTTGGCTGATATTTTTTGTTTGCTCGATTATTGGAAGGTTACAGCTTACAAGATTGTTCATAAGCACCGGCCAATAGTTCATTTCGGCATTGATATTTAATGTATAGTTTGAGGACCAAGGAGCATAGAAGCTATCGTTCCAAATGCCTTGAAGATTTGTTGCTCGGCTTCCTTCGCGGGATGCGGAGATTATAAGATATCTGCCGAAATTATAAAGAAGCTCACAAAGTCCTAAATCCTTGTTTTCACTTTTTAGTCTTTCGTCGGTGTTGAGTGTGCTAGCTTCTCCACCAAAATCTGTTTTTACACGGTTAAATAGCTCGCTGACATCCTTTGTATGTGCGTTTTTAATATCGTCATAGCTAATCTTACTTAGCTTTTCCATTTTATCTATGCAGGCATAGAAGGTTTCCTTAGTTGGAAGCTTATCAAAGGAAATAAAGCTTGTTTCTGCGCAAAAATAAAGAATTAAATCTGTTGAATCTAATATTCTTAATGTGCTTTCAACCTCGGCAACCTCTGTTTCCTTTTCAAAATTACCGTTTGTAGCTGCCTTTACAATTGCGCTTACCTTTACGCCGTTACCGTCGTATGTAATTGGGCAAGCGTCCTTATGGTAGCTTGGTGCCAGTGTTGTTGGACATTCGCCTGTCAGATAAAGGCTATCTCTGCATCTTGTAACTGCACTTTTACCTACGCAATCGGCAGATAGCTTGTAGCTTACAGGCTTACTTGATGTTAGCCTTACCATCATACAATCATTTGGATATGATACAAAATATTCTCTTGTAAAGTCTATTCCGTCCTCGGTGTAGCTTACCTTAACAATTGAATTTTCAAGGTCTAATGTACGGATATATTTTTCGGCTTTGCCTGTTGCTCCTTCTCTTTCAATATAAAGATTACCAAGAAGCATATAGGAATTTAACCATTTGCCTGTAAAGTTTTCCTCAATTTCTCTTTGTGCCTCGTAGCGCTTACCCTCGTTTACTAATGCTTTTGCTCTTTCGTTAGACTCAAAAGCGCCCTCAACAAAATTGTCACCCGGCTTACCGGACCATAGCGTATCGTGGTTTATTGAAATTCTTTCAAGCTGAGTTCTCCCATATACCATAGCACCGAGCTGACCGTTGCCAAGTGGCAATGCTTCCTCAAAATAGGATGCAGGCTTTGAATATTTAAGTAAGGCTTCCATAATTTCTCCGTTCTATTTTTTAAAAATAATTAATATTATAAATTAAGCCAATATTAAAAAATACTGGCTTGGGCTTTTATTATTTTGTTGCGTTAAGCTTTTCAATGCAAGATTTGCAAACTCTCTTGCTATTTAAAAGCACATTATCGCTTGCACTTCCACAGAAAACACAGCATGGCTCATATTTTCTTAGTACAATTTGGTCGTTCTCTACGAAAATTTCAAGTGGGTCTTTAGGACTAATATCGAGTGTGTTGCGAATTTCCATAGGTAGCACGATACGACCGAGCTCATCGACTTTTCTTACAATTCCTGTTGATTTCATTTTCTTTTTCCTCTCTTGGGGTATTTGATGTAAAAATTTACACCTCAACTATTTTACCATAAAAAGCTACTATCGTCAACTTTTTTTGACAAAAAATTACTATTTTTTTGAAAGGAATTTTATATGCTTGGAAAATGCTTTTCTATACTATGTATTATATCATTTATTTTTGCAATTTTTTGTGGAAATATGGATGAGGTAAGCAAAAGTGTTTTACAGGGGTGCGAAAAAAGCGTTTCTGTTTGCTTTTCGCTTGTGGGGGTTATGGTATTATGGAACGGTATAATGGAGGTTTTAAAGGAAAGCGGAATTATTAAAATTGTATCAAGGGTGCTAACGCCAGTGCTTCGCCTTATTTTTCCTCGCTCCTTTAAGGGAGGGGCTGCCACCGAGGAAATTACCGCTTGCATTAGCGCTAGCATGCTAGGGGTTTCAAATGCAGTTACCCCTCTTGCAATCAATGCTATTTCTAAAATGGAAAGAGGTACAAAAAAGGGTTATGCAACTAACGATATGATTATGCTATGTATGCTTGGATGCGCTTGCTTTAATATTATTCCCACAACTATTATTGCTTTAAGAGAAGCTAAGGGCGCTGAGATTACATACCAAATAATTGTTCCTGTGTGGATTTGCTCCCTTGCTTGTATGGTGGTTGGTGTAATACTTTGTCGCATTTTAGGTAAGATATATGGAGATAGTTAACAAAATTTCATATTTTGTGTTACCCTGTGTCGTAATTTTAGTAGCAATAATTATTTTAGTTGGAAAAAGAGATTACTTTTCCTGCTTTTTAAGGGGTGCAAAAGGTGGTTTAAAATCGGCTTTTGGACTAATACCCTCTATGTGCGCTTTAATTATTGGGGTGAATATGCTTTTTGCATCAGGCGCTACTGAAATTATAACAGGCTTTTTTGCGCCCTTGCTTGAAAAAATCGGTGTACCTAGCGATATTTTGCCATTAATTTTGACACGTCCCCTGTCCTTTGGTGCTTCCCTCGCCTCATTTACTGATATTGTTGATAGGTGTGGGGTGGATTCCCTTTCGGCTTTATGCGCTTCTGTTATAATGTCGTCAACGGATACTGTTTTTTATGTAGCCTGTGTTTATTTTTCCTCCTCTGAAATAAAGAAAACAAGATATTTTTTGCCTGTGGCGCTATTTGTTTCCTTGCTTAGCGTTTTCTTATCCTGTATGGTTACAAGATTATTCTTTTGAATAGCTTTTTAAAATATTGGATATACTATAAAAAAATTTCGTGTGAGGTAAAAATGTTAAAGGGATGTCAAAAGAAAATTGTGTTTTTAAAGGACACAGGGTCGGATTTTTTTGAGGAAGCTTATTTTGTTATTAAGTCAGAATATGATTCTATGAACAAGGACGATATTGTTTGTGAGGCAACTAAAATTGCAAATGGCATTTGTCAAGAAAAATCAAAAAAGGAAAACGGTAATGCGTGGAAGCCTCTTTTTTTGTCAATTGGCATGCTAATAGGGGCGATTATAAGCATTGGTTGCTTTTTTCTGTTTGCGTAATGCTTGACTATTTACCAAATATATGATATAATATGTGTAACAAAATTCGTTTACAAAGCTCGATAGCTACTTAATGCGGGGCCGTTATACGCATTAAGCTACATCGATTATATTTCCGCCACAGAGTGACGGTGCTTTTGCGTGCAATTAAGAAAGGAAAACATATGGCAGAAAAATTAGAAAAGCAAACAAAAAAGCAAAATAACAATTGGAAAAAAAGCACCTCTAAGCCCAGAGGTCAAGCATCAAAGGGTGCTAAAAATCAAAATAGCAGTGCTCAAGGTAAATCTAGCTCTACTAAAAAAGCAAGCACAAAAAAGAATACAAGAGGTATCACACAGAAAAGAAAGACACAAAAAAAGGCTGTTTATCCACACAAGCTAAAGATTTTTGCCCTTGGCGGGCTTAATGAGATTGGCAAGAATATGACAGTTTTAGAGTGTGGCGAGGATATTATTATTGTGGATTGCGGAATTGGCTTTCCAGATGATGATATGCTTGGTGTTGACCTTGTAATTCCTGATTTTACTTATATTCAAAATAACATTCATAAGGTAAGAGGTGTATTTTTAACTCACGGACACGAGGACCATATTGGCTCACTTCCCTACTTTTTAAGAAGCTGTAATGTGCCTGTTTACGGAACTAAGCTGACTCTTGGAATTTTGGAAAACAAGCTTATTGAGCATAAGCTTTTACAGAGCGTTAAGTTAAATAATGTTAGTGCCGGGGATAAGATAAATGTAGGTTGCTTTAAAATAGAGTTTATAAGGGTTAACCACTCAATTGCCGATGCGTGTGCCTTAGCGATTACTACACCTTGGGGTGTGGTGCTTCACACAGGTGACTTTAAATTGGATATTACACCTATTGAAAGTGAAATGATGGATATTACTCGTCTTGGTCAGCTTGGTAATGAGGGCATTTTAATGCTTCTTTGCGAGTCGACTAATGCTGAAAGACCGGGATATACTCCGTCTGAGCGAAAGGTTGGCTTCTCCCTTGAAAAAATTCTTTCCTCTTATGAGGACAAGAGAATTATAATTGCTACCTTTGCTTCAAATGTGCACAGAGTCCAGCAAATTATAAATGCAAGTGTAAATCACGGCAGGCGTGTTGCTGTAACCGGTCGCAGTATGATAAATGTAGTAAATGCGGCGGTTAAGCTAGGTTATATGAATGTGCCTGACGGTGTGCTTATTGGAATTGACGATATTAAAAAATATCCACCGGAAAAGATTACTATTGTAACAACGGGTAGTCAGGGCGAGCCTATGTCGGCGCTTTACAGAATGGCATTTTCTGACCACGATAAGGTTCAGCTTACTGATAAGGATTTGGTTGTGCTTTCTTCAAGTGCTATTCCAGGTAATGAAAAGCTAGTTGGCAAGATTGTAAATGAGATGTACCGTCGTGGGGTAAATGTATATCACGATTCTAGTGTTGAGGTGCATGTTTCGGGACACGCTTGTCAAGAGGAGCTAAAGCTAATGCACGCACTTACTAAGCCTAAATATTTTATGCCTGTTCACGGTGAATACAGACATTTAATTCACCATAAGGAAATAGCTGAGGGTATGGGAATGCCGGCTAGCAACATTTTTGTATCAGATATAGGTAAGGTTGTTGAGATTGACGAAAAGGGCGCAAGATTTGGTGATACTGTTCAAGCGGGTAAGGTATTAATTGACGGCAGTGGTATTGGTGATGTTGGAAACATTGTGCTTCGTGACAGAAAAAATCTTGCCGAGGGTGGACTAATTATTGCAGTTGCTACTATTTCTCAGCAGGAGGGCATTTTAATGTCGGGTCCTGAAATTATTTCCCGTGGCTTTGTTTATGTAAGAGAAAATGAGGAATTAATAAACGGAGCAAAGGATGTAGCAACAAGGGCACTTATTGATGCGCTTGATGACGGTATTACGGAATGGACTGAATTAAAGAATATACTAAAGGCTTCAATTTCTAAGTATATTTTTAACAAGACTAAGAAAAAGCCTGTTGTATTGCCTATACTTATGAATATATAAATCGAGTAGGTAGAAACCAATCCACCTCTCACACCACCGTACGTGCCGTTCGGCATACGGCGGTTCAATTCAAAATTAAATACGTGCTACCTTTAGGTAGTAATCGGAAAGACTGACTAAGCCTCGCTTGGTCAGTTTT
>JAGAJV010000041.1 GCA_017625915.1 Clostridia bacterium | reverse complement strand
CAACGACGACCTGACACTGCCTATTTTATCATTAGGTGGTAAGGGCGTAATCTCCGTTGTCAGCAATATAATGCCTGAAATTATGCACACTCTCTGCCACGAATTTATAAATGGCAATCATCAAAGCGCCACTCAGCTCCAGCTATACCTGATGCCACTTATTAAGGAGCTTTTTAAAGAGGTTAACCCAATTCCCGTCAAAACTGCCCTCTACCTAATGGGCAAAATTCAAAACGAGCTAAGGCTACCGTTGTGCTACTCAACACGCACTGACAGCATTGAAGCAATTTTGAAGCAATACAATTTAATAAATTAAAATCAGCACAGGTGTTACTCACCTATGCTGATTTCAGACTGAAGAATTCGACACTCGTGTCGAATTTTTTTATTCGTTTTCGTCATTTTGGAAAGCATAAACCTCCATTGCGTGTCTTAGCTTTTGCTCGTTTGAGCCTGTTTGAAGGCACTTTTTAAAGTATTTTTCTGCGTTCTCGCAGTCACCTATGGCATTATAGCAGATTGCAAGTGCTTCTAAAGCATCGTTAAAGTTGTTTTTAAGCTCAAGTGCCTTATGCGCACACTCAATTGCTTCCTCGTATTCGTTATTGCAAGTGAAAATTTGCGCCAAATTGTTATAGGAATGATAATCACTAGGGTCTAATCTTATTGCCTCATATAAGCATTCTGTTGCACCATTTATATTTCCTTCAAGGTCGTATAATACGCCTAAATTTATATATGGTGTAGCACGATATGCTCCCTGCTTTATAATTTCCTTGTAAATTTCCATAGCCTTATAGCCTGACTGCATACCCTCATAGGATAAAGCCATAAATAGCTTAACTCCGTACACGTCCCCGCTTGTTTGGCATTTTGAAAGAAGCTTTTCAAGCTTGGAAATAGCACCGCCATATGCTTTTATATTAAATAGATGAATAGCCTCCAAAAGTGCTTTTCTTTCCCTTTTGTTGTTCTCGCCTATAAATGTTTTTTCAAGCTCCTTTGCATATGCAGCCTCATATTTCTGATACGGTATTCTTCCCCCTGCTCCGTATAAGCCCTTTATTAAAAATATAACAGCCGATGCGACTACTAATCCGCCTCTAAAAATACTACTTCCACTGATTGTGTTAGTTGTCACAAGCTCATATGCAAAAAGTCCTATAACTAATAGCATTAATGCTACAAAAGCTGAAATGAAAATTATTCTTCTTTTTCTCATTTAATGGTTAAGACCTCGCAGGCTTCATTTCTTTGAGGAGCATCCGGACAGACGTCTGCTTTTCCTACTGCGATTACTGTGGCTATGGCTATATTTTCGGGAATTTCAAATATTTCACGAATTACATTTTCCTTGTATAATCCCATAATAAGAGTGCCATAACCCATTTCGTATGCCTTTAAGCATAGATTTTCGACTGCTAAGCCATTATCAAAGCATTCAAATCCGTTTCCTAAATGTGTTATTGCTTCTCCCTCGGCATTATAGCCGCTAATTCCCTTTACTATCGCAGAAACGATTATGCATGAGGCATCCTTGGCTCTTTCCTTATTAAAGCTTGGAAGGGCATCAATCATTTTCTCCTTATATTCCTGAGAATGTGCCACATAAAATCTTGCGGTTTGTGAGTTTTTCCATGAGGGTGCCATTTGCGCTGCTTTAATTAGCTCCTCAATTTCCTCTTTTGTTATTTCTGCTTTCTTGTATTTTCTTATGCTTCTTCTTTCATTTATACATTTTGTTAATTCCATCTTTGTACCTCTCATTGAAATAATGCGACTATATTTTAACATATAGTTATTTTAAATTCAATAAGTATTGACATTATTTTAATATTATAGTACAATATCATTCGATATAAATAAAGGAGTAAGCTTTAATGATAATAACTATAAGCCGCCAATTTGGTAGCGGTGGCAGGGAGCTTGGCAAAAGGCTTGCCGACTTACTTGGCTACGATTACTACGACAAGGAAATAATCGAGGCGATAGCTAAAAATAAAAAAATGGATAAGGACTATGTAGAAAAATCCTTAAGCTCTGCATATTTAAAGAATATCCCTGTATCCTTTGGCCGCACAATTGTGCCTATGTATAGTAACGCATCAACTGATTTAATGGTTGAGGAAAGAAAAATTATTGAGGAAATTGCAACACAGGGTAAGGATTTTGTAATAGTTGGCAGAAATGCAGATGTGATTTTAGAAAGCTACAGTCCCTTTAATATTTTTGTTTGCGCAACTATGGATGCAAGAATAGACCGTTGCCTATCTCATATGCGTGAGGGCGAAAGCAGTGACAGAAAAGCAATGGAAAAATCAATTAAGAAAATCGACAAGGCAAGAATACGCACACGCACAATTGTTACTGAAAGAGAGTGGGGAGATGCTACCTCATATCACGCAGTTATAAATACAACAGGCTATGATATAAAAATGCTCTCGCAAATTGCTTGCAATTTTATTAAGGAGCTTAACAAATGAAAATACAATTATCAGATCATTTCACCTATAAAAAGCTTCTGAAATTCACACTCCCCTCAATTGTTATGATGGTTTTCTCATCAATTTACGGTGTGGTTGACGGTTTTTTTGTATCCAATTTTGCAGGCGAGGCAGAATTTAAGGCAGTAAACTTTATAATGCCTGTTTTAATGCTTCTTGGCGCTATTGGCTTTATGTTTGGCGCAGGTGGCAGTGCGTTAATCTCAAAAACACTTGGCGAGGGTGACAAAAAACGGGCAAATGGAATTTTCTCCTTTGTTACCTACACATCTATTGCAGTTGGTATTGTAATTGCAGTTTTAGGTGTAATATTTATTCGCCCAGTTGCAATTATGTTAGGCGCAGGCGCTATGCTTGAAAATTGCGTAGTTTACGGTACTATAATTTTGCTTGCAATGCCATTTTTTATGCTTCAAATGGAGTTTCAATCCTTCTTTGTAACCGCTGAAAAGCCACAAACAGGCTTATATGTAACAATCGGCGCAGGCGTTGCTAATATGGTGCTTGATGCATTCTTTATCGGTGTATTTAAGTGGGGAATTGCAGGCGCAGCGGCTGCAACAGCATTAAGCCAAGTAATTGGTGGACTTGTTCCTATAATTTACTTTTCAAGAAAGAAAAACAATAGCCTTTTAAAATTAGAAAAGCCAATTTTCGATTTTAAAGCACTTTTAAAGGTTTGCACAAATGGCTCAAGCGAGCTTATGACAAATGTTTCCCTCTCACTTATCGGTATTTTATTTAACTTTCAGCTATTAAAATACGCAGGCGAGGATGGCGACGGTGTTGCTGCAAACGGAGTTTTAATGTATGTAGGCTTTATATTCATATCAATTTTTATAGGCTACTCAATAGGTGTTGCGCCTATCGTTGGCTACCATTACGGCGCTAAGAACACTGAGGAGCTAAAGGGACTTCGCAAAAAGAGTATGATTATTATTTTAGTATTCTCTATTGCTATGTTCATATTAGGCGAGGGACTTGCAGAGCCACTGTCCCGACTTTTTGTAGGCTATAGCGACAGGATTTTAGAAATGACAATCCGTGGCTTCCGTCTTTATTCCTTCTCATTCCTAATTGTAGGCTTCAATATTTTCGGCTCAGCATTCTTTACAGCCCTTGGTAACGGTCTTGTGTCAGCAATTCTATCATTTTTAAGATTGTTCCTATTCCAAGCAGTAACAGTTATTGTAATGCCACTATTTATGGATCTTGACGGTATTTGGCTTTCAAGCACAGGAAGCGAATTAATGGCAATTATAACAACCTTTATATTTATTTTCGCACTAAAGAAAAAATATAATTATTAAAACAAGCGAAGCTTTGAGTTATGCTCAAGCTTCGCTTTTAAATTACTTGTCCTTTTT
>JAGAJV010000040.1 GCA_017625915.1 Clostridia bacterium | reverse complement strand
TTTCCTCGGTTAACTCCTTGATTTCGCCGTTTTCGTAAATTTTTGTGCATCGCTTAATTATTTCATCAGGCGCACCCTTGGTAAACTGAGTAATTTCACCGTTTGCGTTTTTATGAACGGTAGTCATCATTTTACGCATTGAGTCAAATGGCACTTCGCCTATACGAACAAGAATATTTTTTTGCTGATTTTTAGACATTCCTACCTTTTCGGCATAGTTTACAAGTGAACATTCAGTAGGCTCACCAATTGCATCCTGCTTTTCAATGTCATATTCAGCATCGGAGCATAACGACATAGCATTAGCGAGTAGCTTTTCATCATTGGCAAAATGCTCAACAACAGTCATTTTATTCTGTGTAAGTGTTCCTGTTTTATCAGAGCATATAATTTGAGCACAGCCAAGAGTTTCAACGGCTGTTAGCTTTCTTATAATTGCATTACGCTTTGACATATTGGTTACACCAATTGATAATACAATTGTTACAACTGTTGCAAGTCCCTCCGGAATTGCGGCAACGGCAAGTGATACAGCTAGCATAAATGGGCTAATTAGTTTACTAAAGGTTATATCGCCATTCATTTTTAGAAGCTCAACTGCAAAAATTACTACAGATATACCAATAACAACATATGTTAATATTTTACTCAATTGAGCAAGCTTCATCTGTAGAGGTGTTTTGCCCTCCTCAGCTTTTGCTAAAGCGTCGGCAATTTTACCCATTTCTGTATCCATACCTGTGGCAACTATAACTGCTTTACCTCTGCCATAAACGACTGTGCTACCCATAAATACCATATTTTTACGGTCACCAAGTGGAACATCGCCGTTTGCGTTTGGCTTAAGTGGCTGAGTATGCTTATTTGCAGGAACGGATTCACCTGTGAGGGCTGCTTCCTCGACCTGCATGCTTGCACATTCGATAATTCTTGCATCGGCTGGAACTGCGTCGCCTGCTTCAAGAACTATAATATCGCCAACTACAAGGTCCTCGCTTTTTATAGAAATTTGCTTTCCTTCACGGATAACCTTAGACATAGCTGAGGATATTTCCTGTAGTGCCTCGATTGCCTTTTCTGCCTTGCTTTCCTGGAAAACACCAAGGGCTGCGTTTATAAGCACAACTGCAAGAATAATTACAGCATCCACAGGAAAAGCATGCTCTACAATTTCAAGCACACCGGAAATTACTGCGGCAACTAATAGAATAATAGTCATTGGCTCTGCAAATTGCTTTAAAAATCTTACTAATAGTGATTCCTTCTTGCCCTCTGCAAGCTTGTTTTTACCATTTTTCTCTAACCTGACATTTGCTTCGCTCTCAGAAAGACCATCAAAAGAGGTGTTTTGCTCGTTTAATACCTCTTCGGAGCTTTTTAAATACTCTTTCATCAATTTTCTCCTTTGAAAAATTTGAGAATAATAACAAAAAACGACCTATCTGTCATAACAGATAAGTCTCATCATTTAAAATAAAGCCAGGCAAAGCCCTTATGTTGACTTTATTACGACATTCGTTGATTACTCCCTTACGATAAATAATTTTACCACTTATCTATTTATTTGTCAATAGCTTTGACAAAAAATTCATAATTTATATATTCGACAAAATATAAAAACTACTTAGCGAAATTAATCACTAAGTAGCCTTTATAAAGAGAGAGAATTTTATATCAAAAGCCACTTTCTCACCCTATTGGGCGATTTGACCTTGATAGCAAATTAATAACATTTTACCTTGAATACGCCTTCGATTGCCATTACGGTATTTACGGTATTTTCAGTAATTGGGTCGTTTGTTTCAACGATTGTATATGCAATTTCGCCCTTTGATGCGTTTGCCATATTTTCAATATTTGTATTAATTGAAGCAAATGCGCCTGTAATTCTTGAAAGAACATTTGGAATGTTCTTGTGCATTACGCAAATTCTATGGTCGGCTGATACCTCAAGCGCTACATTTGGGAAGTTAACGCTGTTATGGATATTACCTGTTGATAGGTAAGCATCAAGCTGCTTTGCAGCCATAATTGCGCAGTTGTCTTCACTTTCATTTGTTGAAGCACCAAGGTGAGGAATATTGATAATTCCCTCAACACCTACAGTTTCCTCTGTTGGGAAGTCTGTTACATATACTGATACCTTTTTGTCAGCAATAGCGTTTTTAATATCGGCAGCATTTACAAGGTCTGCTCTTGCAAGATTGATAATTTTAACGCCATCCTTCATTAGTTGAATTGAGCTTCTGCAAATCATATTCTTTGTTTGTGGAGTTGCAGGAACATGAAGTGAGATATAGTCACAGGACTTAAAGATTTCGTCATAGCTTGTAGCCTGCTTAATTGATGGGTTTAAGCTCCAAGCAGCCTTTGGAGAAAGGTACGGGTCGTAGCCCATTACATTCATACCTAGAGCATTTGCTGCGTTTGCAACCATACCACCGATAGCACCTAAGCCTACAACACCAAGAGTTTTGCCTACTAGCTCGTTGCCAACATATGCGCTCTTACCCTTTTCAACGAGCTTAGCAACGCCCTCTTGACCCTTTAATGTTTCTGCCCACTTAATTCCACCTACAACATTTCTTGCAGCTAAGACAAGGGCACAAACAGCTAATTCCTTAACACCATTTGCATTAGCGCCTGGAGTGTTGAATACTACAATTCCCTTTTCTGTGCATTTATCAACAGGAATATTATTTACACCGGCACCACATCTTGCGATAGCTGAAACTGTGTCTGCAAATTCTACATCGTGTAAGGCAGCAGAACGAACCATTATTGCGTCTTCGTTTGTTACCTCGTCTGATACCTCATATTTGCTTCGGTCGAATACATCTGTACCAACAGAAGCAATTTTATTCATTAACTTAATTTTCTTCATTATACGCCTCTTATGCTTTCGGATTATTTTTTGCGAATTCCTTCATAAATTCAACGAGCTTTTCTACACCCTCGTATGGCATAGCATTGTAAATTGAAGCTCTCATACCACCAACTGAACGGTGACCCTTTAGGTTTTTAAGTCCCTGTGCTTCTGCTTCCTTAGCAAATTTCTTATCTAAATCAGCATCGCCTGTAACGAATGTTACATTCATCATTGAACGGCTTTCCTTTTCTACAGGAGCGTTATAGTAATCTTGGCTATCCAGGTAATCATAAAGAAGGTTTGCTTTCTTTTGGTTCATTTCCTTCATTTTTTCAAGTCCACCAAGACCTAAAATCCATTCGTAAACAAGCTTTGCAATATAAATGCAATAGCATGGCGGTGTATTATACATTGAGTCGTTATCAGCCATTAGCTTATAGTCAAGCATTGCAGGTGTATCCTGTCTTGCGTTGCCGATAAGGTCTTCTCTTACAATTACAACCGTAAGACCTGCTGGAGCCATATTCTTTTGTGCGCCTGCATAGATAAGACCGAATTTAGAAACATCAACAGGCTCACTAATGATGCAAGAGGACATATCAGCAACTAGTGGAATGTCGCCTGTATCTGGAATATATGGGAATTTTGTTCCGTAAATTGTGTTATTAAAGCAAACATGAACATAGTCTGCATCTTTGCTAAAGGATGATTTATCTGTCCTTGGAACGAATGAGAAGTTTGCATTCTTGCTTGATGCAACAATTTTAGCTTCGCCATATTTCATAGCTTCCTTTTGAGCCTTACCTGAGAACTGACCAGATACAATGTAGTCAGCCTTTCCTGTCTTCATTAGGTTAAGTGGAACTGCAGCAAACTGTGTTGATGCTCCACCTTGTAGGAATAATACCTTATAGTTATCTGGAATATTCATAAGCTTACGAAGTAATGCTTCTGCTTCCTTAATTATTTCATCATAAACAGGGGAACGATGGCTCATTTCCATAACTGACATTCCACTTCCCTTGTAGTTTAGCATTTCCTTTGCTGCTGTCTCTAATACCTGTAGAGGTAGCATTGATGGTCCTGCTGAAAAATTATAAACTCTTTCCATTTTAATCTCTCCTTAAACACGCAAATTTCACTATTTTTTAGAGTATGCATTAAATGGAAAAATGCACCCTTAAAAAATAAATATGCACCTATTATACTACTATGAATTTCAAATTGCAATAGTTTTTTTCATTTTTTTGAATAAAATTCATATTTTTTTATTTTTATTCAACATTTGCTTACAATAATGAATATTTGTTTTAAAAATGTGGACATTTGTATTTAAATTACGAATTATTTCATTAATAACATAACACCCCAAGCTCCTAGGAGCCTGGGGTGTTTTATGTTAGTAAATTTTGCTAGTTAAATGCGACTTTCGTCGCCCAACCCATTTGGGTTGGGGTGATGATTATTAGCCTCTTCCGTCACCTGGCAATTCTGGATTTTGCTCGTTTACACTTACCGTAATAACATCAGCTACAGTTGCTACGATTACATCCATTTTTGGTGTTGTGTACTTAATCATTGAACCGTTCTCCTTTCTATAATTGACAAAAGTATATTTATTCATAAACCTTTGTTAAAATTATTTGCCGAAATAACCTCTTACTGATTGGCCGTAAACATAGAGTGCTTTCATTACTTCTTGTGTATAGCCTGATTGCTTGTCAACCTGTCTGTATAGGTAGGAATTTATGGAGTCTGTCATGCTACTTAATTCTACATCGTCTACTACAAATGTTGCCTTTACATCGTAAACGTACTGCATAGATGTTAAGCAATCAACAGAAATTCTATATACACCATTTCCTTCGCTTACAATATCGTCTGCTTCATATATTATCACTTGATCACTATACTCGACTTTGATCTTCAATCCATCATCGATGCTAGGTGCTTTAAACCTGAAGTACATTTCTGTTGTGCTACCGAGCATTAAGCTTACCTGTGTCCAATAATATGTCATTGGCTCTACGTCATCATATTTAATTTGGTTTCCACTTTCAATTCCTGGGAATGCAGTTGGTGTTAATGTGTATCCCTTTGCTTCAACCATTGATGTTACCAATTCAGCTTCTGAGATCTTATCTCCGTATACATATCTTTGTACAGCTGCACCATATGTAAGTACGTCAGAGATAACTGTCTTTAATTCTGCGCTTGGATTTCTGCTAAGCTGATTTACACAGTACTTCATTATGCTATATTCAAGAATATAGTCTAATGTGTATCCTTCTTCTGTTTCACCATAAATATATGCTGCTACATTGGAAGCCATCTTATGAGGTCTTGTTTCGTCAAACTTAAATGAGTAATATGCACCGCTTACAGAGTATTCGTTAACAATATATTCACTGTCTTCATATACGAATACCATGTACACATTCTTATATGAGCTTGGTATATTAGTCTTGTAGTTAATTGCAATATTATTTGCAAGTGACAATGTCATTTCCTGAATACCAAAA
The DNA here is from genome assembly GCA_017625915.1 of Clostridia bacterium. Taxonomy (GTDB): domain Bacteria; phylum Bacillota; class Clostridia; order Oscillospirales; family CAG-272; genus RGIG2000. The sequence continues at coordinate 3,892 of JAGAJV010000040.1, read as the reverse complement.
ATCTCGTAATCAGATGTCATTGTTACTGTTACTTCTACAGGTTCAACAATTACTTCGCCACACTCTAAACACTTAACGCCTGCTGTTGAGCCCTTGTGTCCATTGGATGGAAGTGGGAGTACTGCTGGAATTTCTACTTCAGTGTGTGCTGCGAGCTCGAGAGCTTCTTTGTAGCTGTCGCCACATGCTGAGCATGTGTATGTTACAGAACCTGCTGTTGTACATGTTGATTCAACTCTTGCTGATTCAGCATAGTTATGACCTGTTGCTGCAACCTCGTCCGCAACATATGTGTCGCTACAAACTGAGCATGTGTATGTTGTGTAGCCTGCTGCTTCGCATGTTGGTTCTGTTACTACTGATGAATAGTTATGCTCACCTGAACATACAACCTTACCGTCTTCACTTACTTCAAAGCCTGGAACAGTAGCGTTAACTGTTACATTTTCATATGCTACATATTGAGTTGTAGTGAATATTGTACCAGATGTGCTTTCGAGTGTTGTAGCTTCATCAGCTGCAAAATCAATTGAGCCATTCTTAGCTTCGTTTATAGAAACTGCTACTGCTGTTGTTCCACCTGAAACCTCACAGTCAACAAGCTCAAGTTCAGCAGAATAGCCGCCCTTTGTCCAAATGAAGATACCTGCTATATCACCTTCAAATACACAGTTTTCAGCAACTCCACATGGTGCATTAAGCGTAATACCATATGTTGTAGCATCTACAACAACATTTTCCATTTTGCCGATAACACATTCTGATAAACCACTGTTGTATGTTTCAATACCATATGTTAGAGTATTACCAGAGATGGTTACATTCTTGATTAAATTTGCATGAATTGTGTTGCCTTCTTGGAATGAAATACCGCCTGCTGTTTTGCCAGCTACTCTATCTGAAATAAGGTTGACATTTTCAATTTTGTCAGCCCACCATACCTTAATGATAGATATTCCACCTGTGTGGCGAATTGTACCTCTTACAATTTCACCAGTTGTTTCATCTACCTTTGAGCTAATTATTGAACAGCCTGAGTTTTTAAGCCATGTAGTACCGTAACCACGAGTTGTTGTGAGTGTGTAACCGTTAAGGTCAATTGTGATAGCCTTCTCAACATAGTAGTACACACCACTGCCAAGCTCAATATCATTCGCTAGACGAACAATATCACCATCTGCTATTGCAGTGCCGTCTGGTGCTTTTGGGTTTGCACCACTAACAGCATTGTAATATTCAGTGTCTGTTGTAACTGTATACACATGTAAGAATTTTTGTAAAATTTCTATAATTTTTTCTAAAAAAATTTTATTTTTTTAGAAAATGTGCAAGTAAATCATTTTCTCACTATTTTGGAATAATAAATATCCACCCGCGGGTGGTATTTCAGTTTCGGGCATAGCCCTAATACTACAGGCTACGCACAAGTGCGTCTTTTATTGGCCTGTCAGCCGTGCATTTGTTACGTACCCCCGCTCAAGCGGGAAAAGCGATAATCTATACAAAACAATCCCTCAGTCAGCTTCGCTGACAGCTCCCTTTACACAAGGGAGCCTTTGACACAAGGTCATTCTTCGCTGAATTTTTATTTGCTTTCTGCTCATCACCAATAGCCTTTTTTGAACCACACGACTATCGCGTGGTTTTCGTTTTACAAAAAAATAAATCTCCTGCCGAAACAGGAGATTTAAAATTATTTGAAAAATTTAACTGCAGATTTGAACATTTTAATGTCGTATTCGCCGTAAATATTCTTGTAAAGACCGTTGTCAATACGCTCGGAGTGTCCCATTTTACCAAATACGCGTCCGTCTGGAGATGTGATACCCTCGATAGCTAATGTTGAGCCATTTGGATTATATTGGATATCGTAGGTTGCTTCCCCATTTGCATCAACATATTGAGTTGCAATTTGACCGTTTTCAATAAGCATTTTTATTGTTTCGTCATTTGCTAAAAATTTACCCTCGCCGTGTGAGATTGGAACATTGATAATATCACCTACATTACATTCATAGAGCCAAGGTGACATATTTGATGCTACTCTTGTTCTTACAATCTTAGATTGGTGTCTAGAAATATTATTAAATGTAAGTGTTGGGCAATTTTCGTCAGTGTCTATAATCTTTCCATATGGTACGAGTCCTAGCTTTACAAGTGCTTGGAAGCCGTTACAGATACCACACATTAAGCCACCACGATTATCAAGTAAATCAGTTACTGCGTCCTTAACCTGTGCACCACGGAAGAATGCGGTAATAAACTTACCTGAGCCATCAGGCTCGTCGCCACCACTAAAGCCACCTGGGATAAATACCATTTGTGATTGGTTTAGCTTCTTTGCAAATTCCTCTGCACTTCTTTTAATGCCCTCTGCGCTTAGGTTATTGATTACAAAAATTTCACTTTCTGCGCCTGCGTCGTTTACTGCCTTTGCAGAGTCAAACTCACAGTTTGTGCCTGGGAATACAGGAATTAATACCTTTGGCTTTGCTACCTTAATGTTAGCACCGAAGCGCTTTTCTGTATTATAAGAAATGGTTTCCGGCTTTTCGCTACTTGATGCGATATTGCAGGAGAATACGCTTTCTAGCTTATCCTCGTATGCTTTATTTACCTTGCAAGCGCAAACCTTTTTGTCGCCATATACAAATTCAGCATTTTCAGTTGTATAGCCAAGTGTTGTGCCAATATCGCAGGTGCAATCAAGCTCAATAATAAATGAGCCGTAATTGTAGCCAAATATATCGTTAAGTGTTGATTCCTCATTAAACTTAAAGCCGTAGCCGTTACCCATAGCCATTTTAGCAATTGCTTCTGCAACACCGCCGATTGTTGGTGTATAGATTGCAAGTGCCTTGCCATTTCTTACGATTGATGCTACCTTATCAAATACTGCAAGGAGAGAATCAACCTTTGGTAGATTATTTTCGTCGTATTCTGGCTTTAAGAGTACAACCTTGCTACCTGCCTTTTTAAATTCAGGTGAGGTAATAACATTTATTTTTTCTGTTGTTACTGCAAATGAAATAAGTGTTGGTGGAACATCAAGCTTTTCAAAGGAGCCACTCATTGAGTCCTTACCACCAATTGAGCCGATACCTAAGTCCTTTTGAGCCTTGAATGCGCCAAGTAAAGCTGACATTGGCTTACCCCAACGGGTTGCGTCCTTTGTTGGCTTTTCAAAATACTCTTGGAATGTTAGGTAAACATCCTCAAATTTTGCGCCTGTTGCAATTAGCTTTGATACTGATTCAACAACTGCAAGATATGCGCCGTGGAATGGGCTTTTTTCTGAAATAAATGGGTTATAGCCCCATGACATAAGTGAGCAATCGTCTGTATGTCCCTTTTCGCAAGATATTTTATGTACCATTGCTTGAATTGGTGTTCTTTGGTTCTTACCGCCAAATGGCATAAGAACTGTGCCTGCACCGATTGTTGAGTCAAAGCGCTCGCTAAGTCCTCTTTTGGAGCAAACATTAAGATCGGACATAAGCTCAACTAAGCCATTTTCAAAATCGGCTGGAATTTCCTTTGCATAATCATTAACAGGATTACATTCAATGTCGATATGCTTTTCAGCACCGTTAGAGTTAAGGAACTCTCGGCTTAAATCTACTATTGTTTTGCCATTCCAGGTCATTTTTAGTCTTGGCTCAGCAGTAATTCTAGCTACTACTGTTGCTTCAAGGTTTTCCATGTTTGCAAGCTCCATAAAACGCTCAACATTTTCCTTTTCGATTACAACAGCCATTCTCTCTTGAGATTCACTAATTGCAAGCTCTGTTCCGTCAAGACCGTCGTACTTCTTTGGAACTGCGTTTAGGTCGATTAATAGACCGTCTGCAAGCTCACCGATAGCAACGGATACACCGCCTGCACCGAAGTC
>JAGAJV010000039.1 GCA_017625915.1 Clostridia bacterium | reverse complement strand
GGGATTGTTTTGAACAACAATCTAACCTTTTACAATCCCTCCGTCACGGCAAGCTGTGCCACCTCCCTTTACACAAGGGAGGCTCATTACCGCCTGACAGTACACTTAAAAGGAGTAACACACCATACCTTGCAAGGCAAGACGTGTAAAAAGGAGTACGAACAATCGTCCGTACTCCTTTTGCTTTTTCGGCAGGTAAAACCTGCTTTATGGAAGGCCCCCCCTTGAAGTGCTTTTTGTTAGTTTATCTTTCAACTAGCTTATATTTGGGGTGTCTTATTAAAACGCCCTCGGTGGTTGCTACAATTTCAAGTGGTCCTTCAAATTTAAATAAATCTCGCCACTCTTTAGGTATGGTAACTCTCCCTAAATTGTCTAGCTCTCTAATTATGCCTATATTCTCCATGTTTTTGTCTCCTTTTTACATAAAATGTATATTTTCTTATCTTTAACACAATTATATTCTAAAAATATGATAAAGTCAAGTAAAATTCTTAACTTTAACACATAAAGGTGAATATATGAAAATTTACAATTATAACGGTAAGAAAAATATTTGTGGTGAAAGAATAAAGGAAGCGCGCAAAAAATTGAAGCTATCTCAAGAAAATTTGGCAGCTAAGCTTCAAGTTGAGGGAATTATTATTGAAAGGGATAGCATAAGTCGCATTGAAATAGGTACTCGCTTTGTTGCTGACTATGAGTTACTTGTTTTAAGTAAAATTTTAAATGTTACTCCCGCATATTTATTAGGAATTGAATAAATTAAAGAAAGGGTGATGTGGTTGTATTTCTATCAAAGATTAAGGGGCTTGCGTGAGGATAACGATTTAACTCAAAAGCAGGTTGCAGAAATTTTAAAAACTGCAAGAGAGCAATACAACAAGTATGAGCTTGGTAAGCAAGAAATACCATTTCACCATGTGATTGCATTAGCTAAATTTTATAATGTATCAATAGATTATTTAGCAGGAATAATCGACACACCTAAAAAGCTAATATAGCGTAAAAGCCCAAGGGGACTCCCTTGGGCTTTGTTTTTTATTTGTGGAGTTATACTCCTTCCACCGCAAGCGGTCCCCCTCCCTCAAGGATGGAGGCTAAAGCACTGCCCTACAGCGACGAAGTCACACCTTTTACTTCTTCACTATTCACTGACAGCTACCGTTTGCTTTTTACTAGTCTTTTAATTTTTGTATATACTCAGTGTAGATTTCCGGCTTTTGAAGCTTAGTTGTAAGATAAGTTAAAATGCCGTCAATGGAAACATGTGACACATATAATTCTATATCACGGTTTTCATAGTATGCGTCGATTATGCTCATTAGTAGCTTGAGCTCTAATTCAAGCTCGTTTTTATCGTTTTCTATTTCTTCATCATCAAATACACTTATTAATCCTAAAGGATACTTTTCAAAAAGGTAAATTTGACCGTCCTCTAAAAGATCCTCTTTTTCTATTTTACTAAGCTCGGGTAGGCTTAATAATAGCTTAAGATATTCGCCTCTTGCCTCGTTCTTTTCTTGCTCGCTAAACAAGCCTGTGCTATCACACATAAGCGATATATAGCTATTTCTTAGCTCCTCATCATAGGTTATACTGCGTTTTCTTAGCATTATGCGAATTTTCTTTGATTTATTAAATGCATCAAGCGATTTTTCCTTATTTCTTTTATGCTTATATAGCCAGCCAAGAGAATAATAAGAGCCGGATAGGTGTGGCTCGATTGTGGCTGGATTTTTTTGTCTTATTTCCTCTCTTAATTCAATAGAGGAAAGGAAGTATTCCTCAGCCTTATCGAGCTGGTTTTGGTCCTTATATCCAAGAGCTGTGTTATGATAGCATCTGGCAAGAGAAATTTTATACTTGTCATCCTGTTGTGCAAGCTCAAAATATAGCCTTTCTGATCTTTGATGATACGCTTGTGCTTCCTCGTATCTTTTAAAGTCCTCCAGCACAATTCCATAATTATCATATATCATAGCAAGTCGTCCCTTGCAGTTCTCGGGGTCGTGCTTGTATGCTATTTCAAAGTATTCCTTTGCTTTTTCATAGTGTGTTAGCGCCTCGCTCTTTTTTCTTTGGAAAAGATACGCGTTACCGCCAATATTCCATATGCTTCCACAAACATTGGCAGCCTGCGCTCCCTCTATTTCAAACAGCTTGTCCACTGTTTCATAGCCATTTTTAACGATTTCTATTGCCTCGTCGTATCTCTTTAATCCAACGCATATCTTTGCTCTTTCCAACAAAAGCTCCGCTCTTTCCTTTAAGCTTACGCTTCTGTCCGGATCGTTATAAAGATATGAAAGCTTTTCAATAATGCGAAGGGCATCCTCATTATAATTGAGCACATGAAGAAAATTTGCATATTCACGAAGTGGGTTTAAATCCAAATTATGCTTAACTATAGTATCGTAAGCTACGCTATAAATAGAAAGAATTTCCTCAATGCTTGCCTTATCAAGCCCTGCTGCCTTTAAAACCTCTATTCTTTGCAAAAGCTCATTTGTGTTTACCTCGACTCTTTGTCTTATGCCGTCACTTAATTTTTCATTATGTGAAAGCTCTGTAAGAATTTCGTTTTTGTCAAGAATACTAAGGGCTATTTCCCATTCTCCTCTTTCCATATGCCTATATGCCTGCTTTTGCTTTTCAGAAAGAATTCGACCGTCCGTTGTGCTTTCATACATTTTTTCTGCCACATCAAGTATAGCTGATTCTAGCTCCTTTAGCGATTTTTGCGCCTTATCCTTTTCTGTAGCTGCGTCGCTGAATGCCAAATAATTATCGTCGCTTCCGTCCTTTAAAAGTGCAACCTTTGCTTCTCTGAATTTTTTATCAGCCTCAAAAAGCCGGTCCTTAAGGTCTTTTAGCTTTTCATTACACTCAAACATAGGAATATTTTTAGTTTCCGCAATTTGAGCCTTGCCATATAAAAGCTTACCGTCCTCTATGCTAAACTCAGAATTATCAAGTCGCATAAGCTTTATTTGCATTAGCATTCCAAGCTTTAAGGTATCAATCTCGCGATACATATTGTAGTAATGGCGAAGCTCGGTATCAAGCATATTCATAAAGCCAACAACCTCGTCGCTTGCTTCCTCGGCATTATCTACCGTTTTAAAATATGTAACGATCTTAGGCTTTTGGCAATTCTTATAATTTTCAAGAGCAACCTCAAACTCGTGTACAGTATATTCTCCAACCCTTTTAAAGAATATAAAGAAAACAAGCTCACTGTCGCAAATTAATTTATCAAGCTCCGATTGCTTGCCCTCTAAAGCGATACCGTTGTCGTAATCCTCACACATAGCAAGCTCGAAATAAATTCCGCTTTCTATATAAATATCGTTAAGCTGTCTGAAAAAGTTGCCTATTTCTATTCTGTCAAATTTTAAGTCTGTAATAGAGGATGCTAAAAATATGCGTATTCTTTTCATATCTATCTCCTTAATTGTTGCTAATTAAATTATAGCTTTTTTATTTCCTTGTGTCAAGGGGATAGTTATTATCAAATAAAGCCCAAGGCTGACCTTGGGCTTTGTTTACATATAAATATGGTTGGTTTTCTAGAATTTCTTGCGTAGCACAAACCAAATAAGGCTAAATGCTCCACCGCCAAATACAGCCACAGAGCCGAGGATAATGCCTATTATTGCTCCTGTGCCCATATGAGCCTTTGGCTCGGGTATTGGTGTTGTGGTTGCTCTGCAAGCTATACAAACGCCATCTAAGCCATATAGGTGGTCGATATTTCTTGTAGCTTTACACTCGTTACATTCCTTATCGCAGGAATTATCGTACTTGTGCCCTGATGTGTCTCTTTTTGCGTTACAAATATTACAAGCTTGGTCGCAAGCGTTGTCGTATTTGTGACCTTGTGGCTCGCTTCCGTATTCAAGACCACATTCTGTGCATATAGCCTTATCTGTACAGGTTGTAACGCCATTTTCGTGGCTACCTGTGTCGATTATTGCATTACAGCACACATAAATCTTATCGTGCTTTGTTGCGTCGTCTTTATTTTGAACGAATTTAGTTTCCTTTGAGCTATGAGCTTCAAGGTTTAATTCGCCATATTCCTTTTGGCAAAGTGAGCAAATCGCCTTGCTTACACAGGTTGCTTTTCCACCCTCGTGTCCATTTTCATTGATTTCACCGTATTCTGCTTCACAGTAGCTACACTCTGCCCCTGCAACACAGGTCGCTTTCCCACCGCTATGCTCCTCGCTTGCAATCTCATACTCACAAACGCCACATATCACCTTGTGATTTGCTTTGTTGCTTTCATCAAGAATGTATAACGGTTTTTTATGCTTTTCGGTTAAAAGAACTAATGAACAGGTGTCGCAATAAATCTTATGACTATCGCTATTTGCTTCTGTTTTTTCGTTATTATGCTTAACTCTTAAATATGCGTAATAAGCATAATCATCACTATCTAATTCTACCTTGCTTCCATTTTTATCTACAAAACAAATTTCGCACTCATCCTTAGGTAAAAGGGAAAGAATAATCAGCTCCCCATTATTATCATAAATTTCAATGCCCTTTTCAAATACGCCACCACGAAGAGTAATTTTTACTGTAGCCGAAACGCCATAAATATCCACAAAACCTGTCTCTGTAAAGGTGCCGCCTAAAATGTCAAGCTGACTGTAATCATATAAAATAAAGCTTACGGCTCCCATAAATGTGCCACCGTTTATTGTAGCCTTGGCTGTATATTCTTCAACACCAATTAAATCTATAATACCGCAAATACTGCCAGAATTGAAAATCAATTCTCCATATACACAAATAGCAGTAAAGCTACTTTCTTCTGCATAAATACAACCGTTTTGTAGCTGGCTTGTATCTTGAACTGTTAAAACCGATTCTGACGAAACATTGATAACTGCTATTACTGTAATTTCGTATCCGTTTAAGTCAAGAATATAATTTTTGCCCTCTTGGCTTGTATGCTCGCCGTATAATGTACCATTATCAAGAAGTGTGATTTTTCCGTCCTTGTTACTGCCAAATAATGTGGCTAACGCATCATCCATAGTAGCAAAATAAAGTACATCTCCATCAATTTCAGCCTTTGCAACCATTTTAAAGCCACATACTGTACAATATTCATCATTTTCTACTGTGTGTAACTCCTTGTTAGCGGTTGAATCAATTACGCCACATTTACAGGCTGAAATGTGATAGCCATTTAATGAAGCATAGTCTGCATTTACAAACTCGTGTGTATGTAGAGCTACTGTTACATTATTAAGTATAGCGCAATTTCCGTTTACGACTTGACCATTACTGCTAAATGCGTAGCCATCTCTAAGCGTGTCTATTAAGGTATATACTCCATCGGCTTCAAGCTCTATATTTTCAAAGGTGCATCTTGCAATGCTTACCTTGCTTTTAGCCGGCTCATTTACATAAAGATTAAATTTCTTAGTAATTTCGCTATCCCAAATTTCAACGCTTCCACCGCTTAAGTTAATTCGCAAGCCTTCCAAATAAACATTTTTTATAATAATGGTTGCATTTTCACCTGATGCGTAAAATTCTGATTCCGCATTTGCGCCATCTATTATCATTGTGCCGCCATAGACAGTATTGCCCACACCACTATTCTTTAAAGAGCCTGTTTTGTTCTCGCTTGAGTCGATAAGTGTAAGCGCTCCTGTGTATTCATAATCACCAAAAAACAAATATGAACCATAAAGTATATATCCGTTTAGGTCAAAGGTAATTTCCTTATTTTCGCATCTTATTGGAGTACCGCCCGCATCATGTTCCTTAAGGAGCTTTAATGTGCCACCGAACATTTTTGCGTGTTCAACTCCGGTTTTGAAGTCAATAAATATTGTTTCATTATTGCTTTCATCAATATGCAATAAAATCTGCTCTGCATTACAGCCTGTGCATACTCCATCAACATAGGTATGCTCCTCGTTTCCTAGAGCTTGGTAGCATTTGACGCAAGCCCTTGTATGCTCCTTGCCTGATACAGGCTCATTTACAAAGGTATGCTCCTCCTCTTTGCCATATCCACAGTTTTCACAGCCATTTAAATGCACTAGCCCATTTAGCTGTGTGTAGCCCATTTTATGGTCAACAAGTGCATCAATAAAGCTACATTCCTCTGTGCAGTACATTTTACAAGCAGTATCGCTATGTATATCATAGCCTAAATTATGCTCAATAGTCTCGCCATTTGTAACAAACGCGGTATGAACCTCATTAATCAAGCTTCCATTGCCATTATATTCGCCCTTCTCAACCGTTATTTCTGTGTCCTTATCAGCTATCATTGTCTTAGCAAGAGCTTGTATTGAAAGCCAAGCGTTATCTTGTACAACCAGGTTAACTGATGATTTTAAACCGTTACCTGTGTCGTTTACTTGAAACACATAAACATCTGAAACAAGCTCCGACAAGCCGTAAACATATAGATTTATGTTAACACCTGTATCCATAATAATAGCATGCTGGTCTGCGAATATGCTTGCCTGATGAAGCACTACATTATATGTAACAGCTTCATTTGTTTCGTTTTTAAATATAAGTGGCTTTTCCCCTGAGCCAAATACAATATATGGCTCGGTGTTGGGTATTAGATCACCCTCGCCTATTTTTATACCCTCCGGGGATATAACAATATCGTTATTATGGCTAAGGTTTATATCAAAGCCTGCATCAAGGCTTGGCGCTTCTGCCGTTACTGTTGTAGCAAATCCACCCATTACTCCTAAAAGAAGAATTGCGAAGACTGCTATTGTTATTTTAAATATTCGTGATATTTTTTCCATATTTAGCTCCCTTCGGTCGCCTTTAGCCGTTAGCCGTTAGCTGCCAGCCGCCAGCTTAATTTATAAATCTAATCTTGCTGACAGCTGACTGCTGTCTGCTGACCGCTATTTTAAAAAGCTTCTTTTTAAAATAAACCAAATTCCTACTGCCAAGGCGGAAAGTAATGCGCTTGAGCCGATAATTATACCGGTTATTGCGCCATTAGATAGTCCACCAAGCGGCTCTGTGGTTCTTGTTTGTTTATAAGCACATACTGTGCATACAGAGGCTTGCTTGCCCTCTTTTTCTCTTTCAGGAAATTCTACTACTGTCCATTCGCTAAAGGTATGCTCGCCCTCGCCCCTTTTATTGCCACATACTGTACAGCTATAGTAATGCTTTTCTGCATCGGCTGTATATTCCAGACTGTAAAGGTGTCCCTCGGACTTATATTCGCCCTTACATACTGTACATACTGTATCCTCGGTACAGGTAGGACTTTTTTCGCTATCCTTATGGTTGCATAGTGTCCATTTTGCGTATAGTGTTACAACACCTGTCACATCAAGCGGTAGCTCTACCTTTTCGGTTAGCTCCTTATCTAAATACCAGCCCTCAAGGATAAAGCCTTGTCTTTCTGTTTTGTCAATTTCGGTAAGCTGTAATGCTGACACGCTATCAAGCGATGTGCCACCGTTTGTATCAAATATTACTTGGCTATTAACCTCTAATATATCTGTTGTAAGTGTTTTTCCGTTTTCAAAAGCAAGCACACAATAGTAGCTACCAATCTGGCTTGGTACAAGTGTTTTTTCCCTTTGATCCTTTAAAGGATTTAAGCTGCTTCTTTCTATTTGAATTTTTGCTGTAAAATCCTTTCCGTTATTATCGATTTGTAAATCCGGATAAATTGTTTCCTTAGCTACATATTTATAAACACCGTTTTCGCCCTCCAGGTAAAGCGTTCCGGTATCAAGGTCATCGAAATATACCTCGCCCTCAAAGCCATCTGATAGAGTTACAATAAGCGCGCTTCCCTTGTTAACAGTAAGCTCAATGTCAATTTCATTGTCATCGCCACCAGGTAGCCATAGGTCATCCTTGAAGACTCCATCATTTACATATATATCACTATAGGTTTTTGCTTCCTCATCAAAATCCGCCTCACCTACTACAATATAATCCTTATCGTTATATGTCAATATAATTTCAGCAGAAAATTCTTCGTAGCTTTCGATTTTAAGCTCAAGGTCAGTAATGTCGCCATTGTTTGTAAAGATAGCAGCTCCGTTTTCAATTGCAACCTTGTGCTCCTCATCTATGCTCATATCATCAATAATAACATCGCCCTCAAAGCCATCGCTTAGCTTAACTGTTATCTTGTATTCAGCGTCAAGCTCAAATTCAATGTCTATTTGTTGAATTATTTCGTTATTGGATTTTTCTTCCTCGCTTTCCCATTTTTCGCCTGTATAGCTACCATCATCAACATCAGGTGAATAATATAATCCGTTTTTATCATCGAAACCAGATATTTCTTCAACCCTGTATGCCTCGCCATTTCTTATTAGCTCTATAGCAACAGAAATTGTGCTTTCGCTTTCATCTCTAATTTCAAAGTCAACATATGTGCTGCTATCTGCCTTGTAAATGTAGCTACCATTCTCACATTCAAAGCCTTCATCACTACCGTAAAAGCCTACATAGCCGTAAAACTCCTCGTTAGGTGTAATTTTAAGAATGTCGCCATCTAATAGAATAAGCTCCAGATTGATGTATCCGCCATCATCCACCCACTTGCCATCGATATACTTGCCATCATATATATAGCTTGGAACAGCCACGCCATTTTTAATGCTGCCGTTAAATACTACATCATATAGACCAAGTGATTCTATTAAATACCATTTATATTCAAGTATATCCTCATTTTTGTTCGTTTCAACTGTTGGATTTTCCTTTGTTGGCTGGGATGTGATTGCATAATCCATTTTAAGTATTTCGCTTTCAAGCATGCTTCCATCCTTATAGGTTACTACCGCCTTGTAATACTCGCCAATTTCGTACTCTGTAAGTGTATTTGTGCTTTGATTTTTAATTGGAGTCTTTTCCATTTCAACATTTACAGAGAACACTCTTACATTCACCATATCAAACTCAGGATTGCTTACAAGTGTGTAAACGCCATCCTCTTTAGCCTCAAAAACATACTCGCCGTCCTTGCCCGAGGTAGCATCTATATCATTTACACCCTCAAAATAGAAGTCAGTAATGCTTGAGCCGTTAGCTTCGTGTGTAACAATTATAGTGTCGCCCTCTTTTAATTCTATTTGGAAATATGTTATACCAAGGTTAGATTCCGCGCCCTGCCAGCCCTGTTCTTGGCTATAGCTTGCACCCTCGTAAGGCTCTATCTCATTATCGGTTATCTCGGTTTTCTCATCAATTCCCTTAAACCATTCGTATTTTTCTACTAAATCCTTAAAGTTAACCTCAATTGTTGGCTTCCGGATAGTTGGCTCGGTAATTATAGCGTATTCCATTTTAACTACATTTGAAAATGCTTCAAGGGCGTTTTCTCCCTTTGTCCAAATTACCTTGCATATATATTTTTGGTTTAGCTCGTAGTTTGTTAGCTCATTCGTGTTTTGACCGTCAATTTTTTCGCCCTCTGTGGCTCTTAAAAGCTGTGCCTTTATATCATTACCGTTGCCGTTTACCGAAAGCAAGGTATAGCCTCCGTCCTCTAATATCTCAAATTCGCTAGCCGAATTTGCTTCCACAATTGCAAGCTTTTTCATATTTAAAAGCACAATCTGCTCAGCCTCAAGGTCGGTATTTAGCTTTAATATGTCCCCTGCCTTCAAATCAACATCAAAATAATAATGATATATCATAGTTGAATCACTATCATTTATAATAGGTGTCCAGCCCTTTTCCTCGTCGTAAGAGGACCTTATATCCTTATCTATTACAATATTGCCATCAATTGCATTTGCATTTTCATCGGTAATATCAATAGCTTCATTTTCTACATAGTACCACTGAAATTCTGCATAGTCCTCAAAGCTAACCTCTACTGCCGGCCTTTTCATTGTTGGCTGAGACGTGATTGTAGGAGCAAATGTAATAATTTTTGATGTTAGCTCTGTGCCATCTGCGTATTCTATTACACAAGCATAGCTTTTACCAAAATCAAAGCTACCAAGCGTCTTGCTTGTTTCACCCTCAAGCTCCTTGTCAAAGCTTTTTCTTGTTGGAATTTCTACTCTTATGTAAGCCTCATCAGTATATGCTACACAGCCAATTAAAACCTTACTTGCCTCTATATTTTCAAATAAATATCCGTTTTCTACCTCTGCCACATCAGCTGAAACCTGTTGTAGGGAAGATGGGTCATAAAGAGAAAAGCCTATAGGGTTCTCGACCTGTGTATCAACAAATATTGCTTCACCCTCGTTTATCTCAAGCTCACAGAAAAAGTGTGAGTATATGTCTTCTGCGCCTAAGCTTAAGTATGCTGAGCTCCAGCCCCTTTCGCTATTGTATTCTGCTTTTCCTGTTAGAATAAGGTGCTCAAAGCCCTTTCCGTTTTTGTCGGTAATTTCTCCCGATGTTACCTCATACCATTGATAGCTTGCGCCATTTGTATCGTTTAGGATAACTGTAGGATTCTTAGTGGTTGGCTCTGTTACAATTTTGTAGCCCTCTACTGCCATTACGCTTGATGCAATTATAGGTAGTAGCACAAAAATTGCAACCACTAAGCTTAATAATCTTTTCATAGTATTTTTCATAAAATGTTCCTTTCTGACCGCTAGCGGCTAGCTGCTAACTGCCGGCGGCTAATTGCTTTTCTTACAATTATATTTTATTTAAAACACCTGTCCTTTGCAATACCTTTGGCACAAGCGGTTAAATTATGGCGCAAGTGGTTATGAGTTAGTGGTTAGTGGCTAGTGGTTAGTGGTTAGCTCAAGCAAAATAAATAGCGCTTGGCAAGCTCATCTATTGATTTTTTAAAAAAACAATCGCAAGGCCTTTGCCTTGCGATTTTGTTTGTTATTTAATTGTAACGATAACTGTATGTGTGCCGCCGTTTTGAGCAGGAACGAGGTTGCCTTCGATTGCCTTGCCGTCAAGGGTGATTTCAACAGTGTAATCCTTTGCTTTCTTTTGTGGGTTGCTAATCTCGATATTATATTCAGCGCCACGGAATACACGCTTCATTGAAGCCTTATCAAACGGTAGGTGTGGCTCGATAACGAGACCTGCATATGTTGGTCTTGCGCCTACTAGGTAGTTTTCCATAGTATTTGTGTACCAAGCAACTGAGCCTGTAATCCAGCTATATTCCATTTGGAATGCGCTATTTTTGTGCTCTGGACCAAAGTAGCAGTTTGAGAACATATATGGCAGGCACTTATTCTTGATTTCAGCATTGTCGCCGATAATGTAGCCCGGAGCAATCTTCTTAAATAGCTCGTAAGCCAGGTCAGCCTTGCCGTACTTAAGTAAGCCTAAAATCATCCAAATATTTGTATGTGAATAGATTGTACCGTTTTCGCAAATGCCCGGCTCCATAGCAGAAATACGACCGATTGTTGAGTCAAATTCCTTAAAGGATGGAGTTAGAAGCATATAACCAACAGGAGTTAGCATATGCTCATCCATTGACTTAATAACTGTGTTTGCTCTTTCCTCGCTTGCAACACCGGAAATAAGTGACCAGCATTGGGATTCCATAAACATCTTTGCGTACTTATTTTCCTTTGAGCCAAGCGGTGAGCCGTTGTCTGTATAGCATCTTAGATACCAGCCACCGTCCCAAGCATTGTC
The DNA here is from genome assembly GCA_017625915.1 of Clostridia bacterium. Classification (GTDB taxonomy): domain Bacteria; phylum Bacillota; class Clostridia; order Oscillospirales; family CAG-272; genus RGIG2000. The sequence goes on along the minus strand of JAGAJV010000039.1, from coordinate 12,594 downwards.
GTTAATTGCATTTTTAATGCTTTCACGGCGAGCAAGGTAGTTTTGCTCCTTTTCCTTATCACCAAGGTAGTTAGCAAGCTCTGCCATTTCAAGAAGTGCTTGTGCGTATGCAATTGAAAGCCATACGCTTTCACCCTTACCCTCTTTACCAACACCTGTTAGTGAGTCGTTCCAGTCACCAAACTTAATAAGAAGCAGATTGTGTACGCCCTTATTGCTTTCAAGGAAGTCAAGAGCTCTGTCCATATGACCGAGAACAGTTGCTTCTCCCTCATCTCTGAATGGAACTACTTCCTTTAGGAAATCTATATCGCCTGTTTCGCGTAGATATGCAGTTAATGTAAATTCAAGCCATAATGCAGAGTCGGAGTAAGCCTTTGTATCAACAGGGTTCCAGCCACGAACTGCCATACCGCTTGCGTATTGATTGGAAACTGCCTCTCTTAAAATCTGCTTTGTTCTTTCGTTCTTAAAGGAAACTACACCAAAGCCGTGTTGAACGATGTCACGGTAGCCATTGTAGCCCCAACGACACCATGTTGCGCCGAAGTGTGTTGCGTGCTTGCCCCAATAGTTGATTAGTCTATCAAGATGCTCATCCTCTGTCTTGATTTGGTTCTTTGAATATAAATCCTTATAGTATTTCTTTGTTTCCTCGAAATACTTATCTTGCTTTGTCAGGTACTTGTCAGCTAATTCTAGACTATCATTTTCACATTCCTTAGCGCCAAGCATAAGGTTGATATACTGTTCTGCGCCTGCATCTAGCTCAACATCAAAGCGAAGTGAGCAAATTGTAGCGTTAGCTGAGCCGATTGAGTTTTGGCTTACGCCTGTTCTTACAACCTCTGGAGATGCAATTGTACCATATTCGCCTACAAATACGTTTTGACAGCCCTCTGAGCCTGAAATTTCATAGTCAGCAGTCATAAATGCTGTTAGGTAGTTATGAGGAACGATAAATGGGTGCTTGGACATATAGAAGGTATTTCTTTCCTTGTCAAAGCGAGTGCAACGGTACATTGTGTCACCGTAGCTATCAAAGCCCCACTTAAACTTAAACTGAATTTGGCTATATGTAAAGATTGAGTAGGAGCGCTTTTTATCTCCCTCATTCTTAATGCCCAGCTTCCATAATTCAACTGCGTCGCTTCCTGTTGGAACGAATAAACGAAGAGATGCAAGAGTGTCGCAGGTCTTATTTTCGATATATGTGTAGCCAAGACCTTGAACGCACTTATAGGACTGATATGGGTGGCAAACAGGCTCCCAGTTAAGAGTCCAGAACTCCCCTGTTTCGTTATCACGAATAAAGATTAGACGGTTGTAAAGGTGGTCCTTACCAAATACATCATAGTCGCAGATACGACCAACGCCTGTATAAAGCTGAATACCCTCTGTACCGTTAATTTGATAGTCAAAGCAGCCGATACCTGTTTGATGCACATTTGCATAGCAGGAATCGTTAAATAGAAAGTTGTCAAATGGTCTTGGTGTGTTGGGGGCGGTAATGATAAATTCGTCGCCTGTTTCGTTAAATTGTCCGTATTTGTAGTTCATAGAAAAAATTCCTTTCAGTAATTTAAGCAGTCAGCCGTCAGCCGTCAGCAATTAGTTAGTTAGATAATGCATCTACTACATATCTATCAGCCAATTCTTGACCTCTTTGGGCTATTTACTGTATTTTTTATATTTTAAAATGGTCAACCTACATTTTTCAGCTTTAAGTATTCTACTGTCGGCTGGCGACTGACCACTTATAGCTTTACTGATTGCTTGCAATTAGTAAATATAATCCCTTGGATTAATGCTTCCGCCCTCAAGAATTATCTTGTAGGCCTCGGCAATTTTGCCAATTTGTCTTGATTTTACATCAAATATTGCTTGAGTGGTGGAATATTTCCATTCCCCGTCCTCGTTTATTTTACCCTCGGAGCTTTCACATAGCGCATAGCCTGCATAGCCCTCATCAAGAGTATAATAGGTATATTTATAAAGCGTATCGTCGTTCATTACGACCTCTAGCTCATAAATTATGTTTTCGTCCGTTTTTATGCTCTTTATTCCCTCACTGTCAAGCTCTGTGTAGCGAGATGGCATTGGGAAATATAAAAGCAAGGAGTAAAGATTTGAAAATTGGTTTGTGGTGTATGCCTCTGTAGCATAAATATTATCCTTAAACACATATTTTCCGCTTTGGCTCTTAGCTGTTAACAGTCCGTTTTTATCCAGTGTTATATCAAAGGTTTCGTTATAGCCGCCTAGTCTAATTCTCATTTGCTTAACGCCGGGAGCGCCAACCTCTATTTCCGGACGCAAATATTGGTTAAAGCCTGCAAAGATTGAGTTTGTTGCTGCCCAATCAAGCATTGTTTGTGTATCATTTTTTAAGAATTTCAGCTGATCTGACGGCATCTTAACTATTGTAACTCTTGCGTGATAGCCAGACATTATATAGTGGTAGCCCTTAGCGTCCTCGCCCTCTCCCTCTATAAATTCATTACTTACATATAGGGTAGGAATATAATCGTCGTCCTTTGGCTCCTTTAATGAAGCATAAATCATATATTGCTCCTGCTCCTTGCCAAGTCCGTATTTTTCAAGGGTGGCTTGGTCGGGGTCAACTGCAACAACGCTTTCCCCCGAGAAGTTAGTATAAAGTAAGCCAAACACGCTTAGAACATAGTCGTTGCTTGCTACAATCTTCTGCGGGAAAACATCGGGAAAGGTAAACTTAAAGCTAGCTGAGGTTGTGGAGGCTGTTGGGTTATTATCCTGCTCCAGCATTATAATATCTCCAAAGCTATCGCCCACTTGATTTGCTTTCATTATAATGAATTGCTTTATAGCAATTGCCGCCTCAGATGCGTTTTTATATTTGGAATAAATTGCAGGGGATATGTAATTGGGCAAGCCCTTAAGAATTGCATTTTCCACATATGGAGAGTTGACACAATATACATTGCTACGGCCCTTGACCGCTACATAGTAGCTTCCATTTGAGGACATTACCTTATCACCTATAAATAATGTATATTCCTTTTCTGCGTCCTTATCCTTATATTTTACAGTAACCTGAGCCTTACATAGCTTTTCGGTTGTACCGTATGTAGCCATTTCGGCATCCGTTAGCTTTCTTACTATTGTACCATTAAGAGGAACCTTCGGCTCCTTTGCGAATACGGAGAGATAAGCATAAACTGCATTATCGTAGGCTAGCTTCTCGTGGCCCTTTATTACCATTGAGATTTTGCCGTTTTCGTCCTTTTGTTGTATAAAAGCATATTCGCCTGTATCGTTTTTAACTGCAATTTCCAGTAAATCTGCATCTGAAATAGGCGCATACAGAGATACTGTCATACCATTAGTAAACTCACCGTCAAAGATTTCAGGTGGGATTTTCACCTTACCGTCGTCCTTTAAAAGCGGAGCTACTAAAAAGGCATATACTAAAATTAAGGCTAAAAGAATACCGCCAAGAACCCCTAATGTTATTATATCATTTTTCTTTATCATCTGTGCTTTCTCCTAATTAGTAATACTGCTCCAACAGCTACTACACAAAGAGGAAGAACCACAGAAAGAATTACGGTTGCTGTCTTTGCTTGATTTTCTGTTATGTCAAGGTCGTAGTTTGCAAATGCCTTGTAGTCAAGCTCAACGGTTGTTTGCGCTGAGGTCATTGAGTGAACCAGTGATAAAATTATATCCTCGTTTGGATATGCTTGATTTTGTAGCGCCTCGTCTGATGCAAAGCCACTTGATGGGCAATATACAAGATAGGAGAATGCCTCGTTATCGTTTTTGCCCTTTAAAATTGAGGACACGCTCATTACATAGTGATTGCCACTTACGCCATTATATTTACCGCTGTTTGCAGTTTGGAAAAGCGGCAGAGTGAATATGTAGCTATCACCCTCATATGTGCCATCGTCACTCATATATTTTTCATTAATTGAAACTGATGTTGAATTAGTGAAAAACGGTCTTGCAGAGGTTGCATTTGATAAATATGATAAGTACATATTAGCTGCATTATTTGAGGAAATCTCGCCACGGAAGGAGAATTTATCTGTAGCAAGATTTGAGCCTGCGTCCGTTACCTTATCCTCTGTATTTGTAGTAACGCCACATCTTGTTTCCAGGAATGAAAGAAGTCTTGAATTGTCGTCTCTATTGTCAGGGCTTGCAAATATCATTATGCTACCCTTATTTAGCATATAATCGTCAAGAATTGAAATCTCGCTTGCCGAGAAATCAAACTCAGGCTCATTTATTACGATCATTCTGGCATCGCTTGGTATATCGCTTGCGTTGATTACTCCGTCGCTATTTTCGTCCTTTACAAGTGATAGGTTAAGCTCCTCAACCTTAAAGCCACAATAGTAGAACAGGTTTATAAGCTCTACAGGTGCTTTACTATCATCAGCGCCTGCATTGTATAGTCTTTCGCTATGTCCTGTAGTAAAGTAAACTGCCGGCATTTCGTCAAGAGTCAGACTTAAGATTGCAGATGCAAACACCTTTTCGCCATTATAAGCATAAAGCGAGGAATCCTTTGAGGAAAAGCCGTAGAAGGAACGGGCTGCGTACACCTTAAAGTGTGTACCGTATGTAACATTGCCCTCCTTATCGTAGGTGCGTCTTGCAATAATTACAGGATTTTCAATGCTTCCAAGAAAGCGTTCAATCTCTGTGAATTTGTTTTTAAAGAATTCCGGCTCTCTTGCGTTATCGTGATAGGAAATATGTACATTCTTATATTCCTTTGCAATTTGTGTTGCGGTGGAATGTACATATGCGAGTGCGTCACCGCTTGATAAATTTGAGAAATTATTCCTTGCATAATCCTCGGCGCAGGTGAAAATAACCTCAACATCTACATCCATATTTGCGCCCTTCAGAGTTTCCTTAAGTGCGTCGGATATGGTGTAAATCTGCTCGTCGGTCATATCAAGATGCCAATTAAATTTATCACCTAAAACCGTTACAATTGCATTTAGCATAATCACGATTGCAATTACAAGAGCAATTATGCCTGCGTTAATCCAATTTTTCCTTGCTCTTTGGGAGCTAAAAAGCTTATTCACAGTCTTTTACCCCCCTAGTTATATCTGCGTGCTTCAAACACGCGAGTAGTTAAAAATACGAACACGCCTGCTAATGAAATATAGTAAAGCAAGGCAGAAATATCGAAAACACCATAGGTAAAATTCTCATATCTTGCATAAAGTGAAAACCAATCAAGAATTACTCTTACAGTTTCGTTTTCGATTAGTGAATTAAATGAGCTTACAAGCAAAAATGCAAGTAAAATCAAAATTGTGAGTACAATTGAGGCAAACTGATTTTCAGTAAGTGAGGAAATGAAAATTCCTATAGCTATAAAGCAAGCGCCTACTAGCAAAAGCGCAAACAGGTTGCCTATCATTAGCGCCACATTAGGTCCGTAGCCATTAATCGTATCAACAACTGCATAATCAAATAGCGGAATAAAGAATAAAAGTGAAGCTACAAGATAAATACCAAGCATAGTTAATGCTGAAAGATATTTGCCAAGCACCATTTGCCACGACGAGATTGGCGCTGTCATTAAAAGCTGTTCAGTCTTTAGCTTTTTTTCCTCGCTAAAGCTTTTCATTGTAAGAATCGGTAAAAAGAACACCATTCCGTATATCATAATGGAAAAATATCCACTTGTATCAGATGTTCCGTTACCGTTTAAAAGCGTGGACATAGCGAAAATAAATGCAGATAGGCAAATTGCAACTGCCAAGAATATGTAGCCTGTCCAGGTTGTAAAATATGAACGCATTTCGCGCTTATATATTGCTACCATTATTTACCCCCTTTGGTATCCTTGTCGATAAGCCTTACAAACACCTCTTCAAGCTCACCGTCTGTATTTTCAAGCCCCATAATCGGCCAGCCCTTAGCGGCTAAGGCTTTAAACATTGGCTTTCTTATATCAATTCCGTTTGAGGCTTCAACATAGAAGGAAAAGGCATCTCCCTCCTTAACGCCAACCTCCTGTACCTTAGTAACTCCGGGCAAGCCTCGAAGAAGGCCTGCAACCTCCTTTTGCGGACCTGAAACCTTAACCTTAATTTTAATTGCTTGTCCTAAAGCAGAGGCTAGATTTGAGGTTTTTTCGTCAGCTATTATTCTGCCCTCATTAATAATTAAAATTCTATCGCAAATAGCCTGTACCTCGCTTAAAATATGTGAGGATAAAATTACAGTGTGGCTTTTGCCAAGCGTTCTTATAAGGTTTCTTACCTCAATAATTTGCTTGGGGTCAAGACCTACTGTTGGCTCGTCAAAGATAATAAATTTTGGATTGCCAATAATTGCAGAGGCAATACCAACTCTTTGCTTATAGCCCTTTGATAGATTTCTTATAAGTCTATCCTTAACCTCATAAATTTTAACAGTGTCACAAACCTCCCTTAAATGCTTTTCCTTATTGAAATCGCATCCCTTGAGCTCGTACACAAAGGTTAAATATTCATATACGGTCATATCCATATATAGAGGTGGTGTTTCAGGTAAAAAGCCTATATTTTTCTTAACCGCAAGCGGCTTTTCGCTAATATCAACTCCGTCAACTAAAACATTGCCGGAGGTGGCAGATAAATACCCTGTCAAAATATTCATAGTAGTGGTTTTTCCTGCACCGTTAGGTCCTAAAAAGCCCACGATTTCCCCATCCTTAATGAAGAATGAAATATCGTCTACAGCATATTTATCGCTGTATTTTTTTACTAGATTTTTTACTTCTAACATAAAACTCCCTTTGGTCGCAAATAAATCACTTCGTGAATAAATCCCTACGGGATGAAATCGTTTCACGATGAAATCGCTTCGCGGTCAATTATACATTTTTACAAATTAAAGTATATCATATAATATAAAATAAATCAATAAATATTTTTATAAGGAATAAATTTTCAGTTTTTCGTCACTTTTCTTGACAGCGGAATAACTATATGCTACAATTAATAAGGTATGGTTTCTGGCTACTAATCACCAGCCACTAACCACTAGCCACTTAAAGTGACGAAAGGAACAAAATATGAAAAAGCTATTACCCGATTACGAAAGCCCTGCATGGTGGGAATTTTACTGCGACGATATTATGACAGAATACCGTCAATCCATCGAGGAGGGACTTGATATTGAAAATTTAAAGAATGTTTTCGAGGCAGTTTCCAAGATGAAGAGAAATGAGCATAAGGAAGCAATTTGCGACATTCTTTTCAACATGATTATGGAAGCAAAAATGTTTGAGGGCTATAAATATAACGAGCCATCAACACTTGATGAAATTAAGAAATTAAGAAAAAAATATCCTGTTAAAAAGGTGCGTTTATCTAAAAAAGCACTTGAAAAAAAGATACAGGGTGCGTGGTTTGGCAGAATTTGCGCTTGTATGCTTGGCAAGCCTATTGAGAGCCTTTGGAAGGAGGATATTTGGAAAATCCTTAAAACCTCAAACAATTTTCCGCTAACAAGATACATTAAGGTAACCGACATTCCAGACGATATGGGACATATTGCATGGATAAAGAAAAACCCATTTATTGATAAAATAAATGGCTTTGCCCCATACGATGATGATACCAACTATATGGTAATGGGATATGAAATTGTAAAGCGATTTGGCAGAGATTTCAAGGCGGGGCATGTCGCTCTTGCTTGGCAGCAGCTTCAGCCTAAGGAATCCTATTGCACTGCCGAAAGACGCGCATTTATCAACTTTACAAACCGCATAGCTCCACCTGCATCCGCAATGTATAAAAACCCATACAGAGAATGGATTGGCGCACAAATTCGCGGTGACTATTTTGGATACATCAACCCTCAAAATCCTGAGGAAGCTGCAAAAATGGCATTTAACGATGCTTCAATTTCACACATCAAAAACGGTATTTACGGTGAAATGTGGGCTAGCGCTATGATTGCTCTTGCATTCTCTACAAATAATATGATTGATATTATTAAGGGCGGTCTTGCTCAAATTCCATACACATCAAGGCTTTATGAGAGAGTAAGCGCAGTTCTTGACTGGTACAGTGAGGGACTTACAAGCGAGGAATGCTTTAATAAGATTTATGAGGAATGGAACGACCATAACGGACACGATTGGTGTCATACAATTTCTAATGCTATGATAGTTGCCGCTTCACTTCTCTACGGTGAGGGTGACTACTCAAAATCAATCTGTATGGCTGTTCAAGCAGGCTTTGATACTGACTGTAACGGCGCTACCGTTGGCTCAATCCTAGGCATTACAAACGGAATTGACGGAATTGATAAAAAGTGGACAGAGCCATTTAACGACACTCTCCAAACCACTATTTTCGGATACGATAAGGTTAAAATCTCCGAAATGGCTAAGCTTACACTAAGCTATATAGACTAAAAGCAGTCGCAGGTAGCGTGCCTGCCATAGAGCAGGTACGCATCGATATAAATCCGCTAACGCGGTTTTTCGATATACGCTAACGCGTTCGATATGTGCTGTCGCACTCGATATGCTCACTGCGTGAGCGCGGATTTATATCATATCGAGTTTGAGCGTAGCGAAAACATATCGAATTTGCTGCAAGGCAAATATATCGAGCCGAGCAAAGCGACGGCATATCGACAAAATCAAAATAGCTTCTGTGGACACAGAAGCAGTGCTTGTCAAGAAAAAAGGACGAGAAATTTCAGCAATTTCTCGTCCTTTTCCTGTCGGTAGGTATATTCAATTTCATACTGCTCTACCGCAAGCACCCTGTGTGGCTGTTTTGTTGTTTTATAGTAATTCTACAAAGATTTCTCTTACTGTGTTACCGTCGTCGGTTGTGTCGTTCTTTGGAGCATATTTTGCTTCAAGGAATTTCTTAGCAACCTGTGGGAATAATGCAAAGGATAATACATCCTCGTCGCATTTAGCAAGGTCGCCTGCTTCCTGTCTGTACTTTTCAAGCTCCGGCTCAAGCAGGTCGGCAGGACGGCAGGTGATAACCTCATCGTTACCGATTGCCTTGCGTCTTACCTCCTCGTTTACCTCGCCCGGAAGCTTACCGTATTCACCGCGGAGAAGTCCCTTTGATTCCTTTGTAATCATTTTGTAGCGTTCACCGGAAAGCACATTAAGAACTGCCTGTGTACCTACAATTTGGCTTGTTGGAGTTACAAGCGGTGGATAACCGAAGTCCTTTCTTACTCTTGGAATTTCAGCAAGCACATCGTAATATTTATCCTCTGCGTTAGCCTGCTTTAATTGTGAAATAAGGTTTGATAGCATTCCACCCGGTACCTGATATAAAAGTGTATTAGGGTCAACATTTAATACCTTAGGGTCAAGGCTTCCCTGTTCCTTTAATTTCTTTGCTACATTTCTGAAGTGTGCAGCTATATCGGATAGGTCCTCTAGCTTAATTCCTGTATCGTACTCTGTGCCCTTTAAGGTAGCTACGATAGCCTCGGTTGATGGCTGTGATGTACCGTTAGCAAGTGGGGAAAGCGCTGTATCAATAATATCAACGCCTGCTTGAATTGCCATTAGGTAAGTCATATCGCCTGTACCTGTTGTGTTATGAGTATGTAGGTGAACAGGCACCTTAAGCTCAGCCTTTAAAGCCTTAACAAGCTCGTAAGCATCATATGGAAGAAGTAGGTTAGCCATATCCTTAATACAGATAGTGTCTGCGCCCATTTCCTCTAATTGCTTAGATAGCTTTACAAAATATTCCTTGTTATGTACAGGGGATTCTGTATATGAGATTGCAGCCTCTACATGTCCTCCATATTTCTTTGTAGCCTTGATTGCCGCTTCCATATTTCTTGGGTCGTTTAATGCGTCAAAAATACGGATAACATCAATACCGTTTTCAATAGATTTCTTTACGAATGCGTCAACTACATCGTCTGCGTAATGCTTATAGCCAAGTAGATTTTGTCCGCGAAGAAGCATTTGGAGCTTGGTGTTAGGCATAGCCTTCTTTAAAGCTCTTAGTCTTTCCCACGGGTCCTCGTTCAAGAAACGCATACAGCTATCAAAGGTAGCTCCGCCCCAGCACTCAAGTGACCAATAGCCTACCTTGTCAAGCGCCTCACAGGCCGGGAGCATATCCTCAAGCCTCATACGGGTTGCCGCCTGTGACTGATGCGCGTCACGCAAAATTGTATCTGTAATTAAAATTTTCTTTGCCATTTTGTCACCTCATTAACCGAATAATGCAATAAGTACGCCTGCTGCGATAGCAGAGCCGATAACACCTGCAACATTTGGTCCCATAGCGTGCATTAAAAGGAAGTTGCCGGGGTTTTCATCTTGACCAACCTTTTGTGATACACGAGCTGCCATAGGAACAGCTGATACACCGGCTGAACCGATAAGTGGGTTGATTTTCTTGCCCTCCGGTAAAAATAGATTCATTAGCTTTGCAATAAGCACGCCGCAAGCTGTAGCAACGCCGAATGCAACAACGCCCATTACGATAATCTTAATTGTATTCCATGATAGGAAGGTTGCGGCTGTAGCGGTTGCACCAACGGAAATACCTAGGAATACTGTTACAATGTTCATAAGCTCGTTTTGAACTGTCTTTGCAAGTCTGTCACAAACGCCACTTTCCTTTAGTAGGTTACCAAACATTAAGCATCCTACAAGCGGAGCTGCTGATGGAACTAGGAGCGCAACGAAAATTGTAACGATAATTGGGAAAAAGATTTTTTGTGTCTTTGATACAGGACGAAGCGCTGTCATTGTAATGCTTCTTTCCTTCTTTGTTGTAAGAAGCTTCATAATTGGCGGTTGAATTACAGGAACTAGTGCCATATATGAATATGCAGCTACTGCAATTGGACCAAGTAAGTGAGGAGCTAGCATTGATGTAACAAAGATAGCTGTTGGACCGTCAGCGCCACCGATAATACCGATAGATGCTGCCTCGTTTGGTAGGAAGCCAAGAGCAATCGCGCCTGCGTATGTAGCGAAAATGCCGATTTGGGCAGCAGCACCAAGAATTAAGCTTTTTGGATTTGCAATTAATGGTCCAAAATCAGTCATTGCGCCAACACCGATAAAGATTAAGCAAGGATAAATACCGAGCTTAACACCAAGATATAAAATATCAATTAGACCTGCGCCGCCTGCGCCAATAAGGTCCCAATGTACATGTCCGCCTGCAAAAAAATTCTCGTGGAAAATATTTGCGTATGGAAGGTTAGTTAAAAGCATACCGATTGCGATTGGGAGAAGGAGTAATGGCTCAAACTTCTTACCAATAGCAAGATAGCATAATAGACATGCAATAGCTATCATTATAAGGTTCTTCCAGCCACCCTCATTAAAGAACCCGGCTACGCCTGTGTCTAACAGAAAGTTTTTTATTGCGTCAATCATTTATATTGCCTCCAACTATTATGCAAGAGTACAAAGAACTGCGCCAGCCTCAACTGCTGCGCCTTGGTTTACATTTACGCTTGATACTGTAGCATCACATGGAGCCATGATTTCATTTTCCATCTTCATAGCCTCTAAAATCATAAGAACATCGCCCTTCTTTACTGCTTGGCCGTTTGCTACATTAACCTTTAGAATTGTGCCCGGCATTGGAGCAGCTACTGTCTGCGCGCCACCAGCGACAGGAGCAACAGGTGCTTCAGCCTTTGGTGCTGATGGTTGAGCTTTAATTTCTGATTTATCAATAACCTCTAAAGTGATTTCGTATGTGTTTCCGTTTACATTTACTCTGTAAGCCTTCATTATGTAATTTCCTCCAAATAATATTATACTTTTTTAAATGATAGAACACGGATTGCTGAAATATCTGTGCCCTCTTCCTCTGCTATAGCTGCTATAACTGCTGCAACTATTTCTTCGCGATTAGGAATTTCTGTTGATTGTGTAGCTACTACAGGTGCATTTTCTGCTTTCTTAGTCTTTTTGCCACTAAAAATTTTATCAGTGATAAAATTCATTAGGTAAACAAGACCAATCATAATAGCAAGACCTATAAATACTACACCGATGCCAAGAGCACAAACGAGCATTGTATCGCCAAAGCCTGTGCCGATTGCTAGTAAGGTGTTTGCCATAAGTTTTCTCCTTATTATATTTTTATATGAGCAAAATGATAAAAAATAATCGAAAAATCAACTTTTTGCGACAATCTATTTATCCAAAAGCCCATATTACTCGATTTTACTATATTGTACCATATTTTTACTTAAAAGTAAATAGCAGAAAGGGTATTTTTCTACTTTATTTTTATAGTATTATTTAGCTCATTAAAGCAAAGAGGCTGACACATTAAGGCACAACCACATCCCACGAAAATAGCAAGATTTAGTTAACTAATAATTGTTTGTAAATAATAAGGTTGAAAAACTTCGTTTTTCTTCATTAATGTGGGATGTTATCGCCGTTTTCGCCCCTCCGCGTACGCAAGTACGCGTCCACGGGGCGAAGAACGACGATTTCTGCTCTTAATCTGCCTAGCCTCTCATAACTAGGGGCGGCTCATTAAGAATACAAAAAACAGAAATTTTTGCAATTTCTGTTTTTTGTCTATTAGTTTGTTATAAACCCCTGTG
>JAGAJV010000038.1 GCA_017625915.1 Clostridia bacterium | reverse complement strand
CTTTTGCAATATTTTTTTGACAGTTTTTCGCTGCCTCTTTTTTGTCATACCTATTTTACAAAAAATTGCACCTATCATCACGTTAAAACTTTGATAGGTACTTTTTTTATTTTTTGTTGTTTCTTATCTTAATGATATTGCGCAAAAATGCGTTCTTTTTTTCTTATATCTGTAATATTTTGAATTCGGTTATAATAAAATTTAGTACGAAGAAAAAGTGAAATGAGGGTTTTAAATGTTTATTTATTCTTTAAGAGCATCAACTCTAAAATTTTTTGGTATAGTCGGTGTAGCTATAGTTACGCTTGTTGCTTTAGTGTTTTTGATTCCTACATATTCTAAGGCTACTACAAAGGAAATAGCTACGATGAATGAAAATATTTCTTTTGATAATATAAAAAACGCTACTGATGGAATTAAATTTTTATCTCAATATGGTTGGGAAATTGAAGAAATGCCTATTGAAGAATGTGAAATTACTATTCCAAAGGAATTTGATAAGGTTTTGACTACATACAACGAAATTCAAAAGCAACAGGGGTTAGATTTAACAAAATATCAAAAGAAAACAGCTAAAAGATATACTTACAAGGTAACAAATTACCCCAATTATGAGGGAACAGTTTATGCAAATATAATTATATACCGTGATAAGGTTATTGCAGGTGACATATGCTCTGCTGATTCAAGGGGCTTTATACATACATTATCAATGCCAGAAAATAACGAATAATTAATGCAAGGATTTTTTCCTTGCTTTTGTTCTTTTAATGCTTTTTTATGAATATACTTTAGTAAAAGGACAAGTTAAGGAGAGAAAAAATGAAATGTGATATATGTTACAAGGAAAAATTTGATGAGGCTCTTGTGTATTGCCTAAATAAATTACCTTTCATATTAAAAAGCAAGCTAATTGATTATTTTGAAAAATATCCATATAAATCAATCAATGAAATCCGATTACATAAAAATGCTTATATAATGCTTATTGCAGATTCCAAAAATGTTAAAACAGATATTTATCTAACTGAGGATGATATAAACGATGTTTATGAAAGCATATGCGACTATTCCTTATATGCGCATATAAACACTATAAAACATGGATATATAAGCATAGGGTGTGGTATTCGTGCCGGAATTTGTGGACGAGCAATTATTGAAAATGGGGAAATTAATGGCATAAGCGATATTTCGTCGATTAATTTTAGAATACCTCAACATATTGAGAATGCTTCAAAATACCTATTTAATTTTTTAAAAAACAACAACTTTGACAAGTCGGTTATTATTTATTCACCACCCGGGGTTGGAAAAACGACAATTTTAAGAGATTTAATATATAAGCTTTCAAATAACGCTAATATTCGTTATGCAGTTATTGATACAAGAGCGGAAATAACCCCCTGCATTAAACACACAGAAAACGGTGATTTTTTCGTTTCATATCCAAAAGGTACGGCAATTGAACTAGCGACAAAAAGCATGACTCCCCAACTAATTATTTGCGATGAAATTTCTTCTATAGAAGAGGCTAAAGAAATACTACATTCTGCAAATGCAGGCGTTAAGCTAATTGCAACTACACACGCATATAATTTTAAAGAATTATTATCTAAGGAAATTTTTAAAAATCTCATAAATAATGGTGTGTTTGATTATGCCTTAGGTGTTTCGCGTGAGTATGGTGATAAAAAATATGAATTTACTCTTAATTCCTTGAAATGAAGCTGTTTGGAAGTCTTTTAATAATATTTGCATCAGTTGCTTCCTCTTTTTTTTATGAACAAAGTTTAAAAAATCGCATAAAAGTCACAGAGGAGCTTTATGATTTAATAAGTTATATAAAAACTAAAATAGAGTATTTTTCATTGCCTATTAATGACATATTGAAGGGGTATCAATCAAATAGTAAATTTATGCACGATTTGATTGCCAATAAGGAGCAATGCGACCTTTACTTAAGTGAAAACGAAATTACAAATGATATAAAGTGTTTTTTTGCAAGAATTGGAAAGGGCTTTAAAAAGGAACAGCTAGCTTTATGCGAATACACTTTAAAGATACTTGATAAATCAAGGGATAAAATGAAAATAGAATTTACAAAAAAAGCAAAAATATTTCGCTCTCTATCACTCTTTGTTGGATTTGGAGTCGTTATTTTGCTTGTTTAGGAGAAATTAATGGATGTTTCAATTATTTTAAAAATTACAGGAATAGGCTTGCTTATTTCTGTAGCTTGTCAGGTTTTATCAAAGAGCGGACGAGATGAGCAAGCAACCATGCTTTCTATAGCTGGTATTATAATCGTAATGATACTAATAATATCAGAGCTAGAAGGCTTGTTTTCTACCCTTTCAAGAGTTTTTGGTTTTCAGCTATGAGTGAATTTAAGCTTTGTGGAATTGTTTTATGTGGTGTTGTTCTATGCTCTGTTTTTAAAAGTATTAGAAATGAATATTCTATATTTGTAAGAATTTGTATTACAGTTTTAGTAACCATTATCTCTTTAGCATTATTTCTGCCTGTGCTTTCGTATATTGACGAAATTACAAAAAACACAGAAATACATAATTATGTTCCAACCCTAATCAAGATATTGGGAATCGCTATAATATCGGAGCTTACTGCTGATATATGTATAGATGCAAACGAAAACGGAATTGCTAATAAGGTTTCTCTTTTTGCCAAGGCTGAAATACTTGTATTAACATTACCACTTATAAAGTCTCTTTTTGATATGTGTCAAGGTTTATTAAAATGAAAAGAGTAATAATTTTTTTAATTGTTCCATTTATATTTATATTGCATTGCCAAGCGACTGAGCCTGGTGATGACATAATGAACGAAATCAGAAATGAGCTAAATGACTTTAAAAGCGCCTTGCCTAAAGAAATTATTGATTTTTTACCCAGTGAAATTTGGAATGGTGAATTTAATAAAATAATAAATGATAGTTTTAATGAAGCTTCCTTGTTAGAATTGATATTAGATTATCTGTTTTTAGGCTTAAATAGTGCTTCAAAAAGCTTTGGTGCTATTTTAATAATAATTATATTATGCTCTATTTTTAATACTTTAAGTGAAGCATTTAAGTCAAATGCTGTTAAATCATCTTTTACTATAGCATCTTCAGTATGTATATCTATTACAGTTTTTAATCTATGTACAAGCCTAGCAAGCACTGTAAGTAACTATCTAATTGCACTATGCAATATAATGGAAAGCTTTGCACCTTTAATGGCAACATTATATATAATTACTGGCAATATTACAAGTGGTGGAATAGCGAATGCATCATTTGTATTATTTATATCAATTATAGAAAATTTTTTAGTGATATTTATGCTTCCGATTGTAAACATTTGCATTTGCTTAACTATTATTAAATCTTTTAGTAAGCAATACGACTTTAGTGGAATTTCAAAAACATTAAAAAATACATTTACAGGTGTAACGGTTTTTGTAATGTCCATTTTTATGTTTGTGTTATCCTGTAAAAATATCATTTCACAAGCCTCTGATAGTCTGTCAATTAAAACCGCAAAATTTGCAATAAGTAGCTTTATACCAATAGTAGGCTCAACAGTTAATGATGCACTAAGAACAATAACCTCAAGCCTTTCGATAATCAAAAATTCCTGTGGAATAATTGCGATTATTGCGATCGCTTTGATTATGCTACCTGTTATTATTTCTTTACTTTTAAATAAACTACTTTATAGTATTTCATCATCTATTGCAAAAGCATTAGGCTGTAATAATGAGTATAGTGTTTTAGACGAAGCTAGTTCAATTTGCGGTTTTTTACTAGCTCTTGTTCTTTGTACCTGTATCTTATTCATTTTTGCATTAACAATTTTGATAAAAACATCGGTGGTAATATAATGATTTACATATATACATTAATAATTGTTTCAGTAGTCGGTGGATTAATAAATTCATATATTTCTTCATTTGGAAATATAAAAAAATATGTAAGCTATTTCACTAGTGTTCTTATGGTTATATGCATGCTTTCACCCATAACAAATATTGTAAAAAACATGTCAGAATTAAAAAACAATATATCGAACCTTTTTGATAAAATTGCCACTGAAGACATAATCAATAGCTCAAACGATATAATTATAAATACAGGTATAGATGCTATATCGAAGGGAATAAAAAACGAACTAATCACCAAGTTCGGATTTAATGAAAAAGAAATAATTATTGATTTAGAAATTGATAAAAGCTATATTGAGGCTATAAAAATTACTAAAATTAATATTATTTTAACAGGCAAAGCCTCGTGGACTGATGTCGATGCCGTTAAAGAATATGTTAAAAATATAATAGGAGGTGATATCTCCGTAACAAGGCGGTAGAGATATGTTTAAAAAATATAAAAATAAAATTTTAATATGCTCATTAGTAATTATAGGAGTTTTGCTGTTATTAATAAGCTCATTTGATTTTTCAAAAAAAGATGAAAAGGATACCTCATCCTATCTATATACAGAGGCTTTAGAAAAGAAAATTGAAGAATTTTTAAAAAAGGTAGATGGTATTTATGAGGCAAAGGTAATTGTTACCTTAGACACAACTGAGGAAAAGGTATATGCACAAAATTCAAGCGGTCTAGATTATATATTAACAAACGAAGGCGCCCCTATTTCTATAACTGAAATTTACCCAACAGTAAGGGGTGTTGCTATTGCTTGCACAAATGGCGATGAAGATGAAACAAAAATGAAAATTACAGAGCTTATCAGCGCCTATTTAGGAATTTCAAGTAATAGAATTAAAATTGTTTCCATTGGATAGCATATTCACACAAAAGAAAAATATAATTATAGTGTAATCAATTTAATAGGAGAAAATTTATGAACACAGAGAAAAAAACAAACAAATTTAAAAGCTTTATAAAAAAGCTAGGCTCAAAAAATCTCATCATTATATGTGCTGTTTTATTAATTGGCACAGCGGTTGGTGTAAACTACATACTTTATAATCAAGATAATGAGCCATCAAAGGATGTTGACATTGATTTAGATGGAACAGATATTAATAATTCTCTAAACAATGACCCTAACACATCAAATTATTTTGCACAGACAATTCTTTCCCGTAAGCAAGCAAGAGATGAGGCTCTTGAGGTTTTACAAAGCGTAGCAACTAGCGAGGCTGCCTTACCTGAAGCAGTTGAATCTGCTCTTTCTGATATTGCACAAATTGCAAAGGATATAGAAAATGAATCAAATATTGAGACTTTAGTTGAAGCTAAGGGAATTGAAGAATGTATAACAGTAATTAGTGAGGGTAAGGCAACTGTTATAGTTAAAAGTGAGGGCTTACTAGCCAGCCAAGTGGCACAGATTAATGAAATTGTTTACGAGCAAGCAGGCATTCTACCTGTAGATTTAAAAATTATAGAAAAAAATTAAATTATTAATCGCCTTGACAAAATTAAAAAATTATAGTAATATATATAAGTAGATTTTAGAAAGGCGGAGCAACAATGGAATTAAATAAAAACGAGTATATAATGTACAAAGGTCTTCCTCTTGTTCGTGAGGGTGACACAATATGCTACGGTGACCTTAATGAAAAGTATATGCTTATGCTAAATATATTAAGCAAAAAGGAGAATGGCGAGCCTGATATGATTATGGTATCAATTTGCCATACTGACGATAAAAGCAAGCTAGTTAAAGGTAAGCAGGCATTTAAAAACGGTCTTTTTGAAGCCCTTGATTTAGGTAGCATTTGGCTTGAACATCTTATTAAAGAAGGTAAATAAGAAAAAAGAGTTTGCATAGCTTTGCAAACTCTTTTTATTTAATTCAATAAATTTTTCAAATATGTTTCAAGCACAAAAATTGCTTCCTTTATTTCCCTTGGCGTTAAGTCCTTTTTGCCCTCGTTTTCTATCTTCTTTAATATGTCATTTCGCTTTTCGCTTAATGCTTTTCCTTTTTCTGTTAAAAATACTCTTACACAACGCATATCATAACTATCTGCTTCACGATAAACCATTCCTTTTTCCTCAAGCTTAGCAATAGTTACACTGATTGTAGAGCCTTTCATGTGTGTTACTCGCACAAGATCGTTTTGAGTAATAGCTTCTTGCTTTGATAAAACCGCAAGTATAAATCGAGTAGCCTTTTGATTTAATAACGGTTCATCTGAAAGCTCTGTAACCTGCTCTTCATAAATTTTTGAAAGTAATGTTGTTAATGCCATTATCGGTGTTTCAGAAACCGATTCAATTTCAACTAGCTTAAGCTCATCCATATTCATATCCTTTGAATTAATTATTTAGTTAGTTAACTAATTATAAAACATTTAATTTTATATGTCAATATATTTAAATTTTTTATTTGGAATTAAATTTCATAGTCTTATAAAATTGTTAAACATAATTAATCAATAAAAACACAAATTAATTATGAACAAAAATGAAAGGGCTAAGGAAAATTATGAGAAAAGTAAATAAAATTCTAAGTCTTCTCTCTTTTTTGATTATTGTTGTTTTATTTTCAATAAATAGCTATGCTACGGATTATTTATACAATTCAAATAAGACAGAGGATTTAGATTTAACAAAAATTGAATTATATCCCGGTGGAATGCCATTCGGTGTAAAAATTCAAACTAAGGGACTGCAAATAGTAAAATTTATTGATAGTAATTCACCTGCCAAAAACGCAGGATTAAGATTAGGCGACATAATTATTAAGGCTAACAATATAGAAATTAATACAATTGAGGATTTTACAACACAAATTGATAAATGTGGTAAAAACGGTGTAAATGTAACAGTTTTGAGAAATGATAAAGAATATAATTTTAAAGTAACTCCTAAATATTCTATGGATGAGGGTAAATATAAGACCGGAATTTGGATAAAGGATTCTACATCAGGTATTGGAACTGTTACATTTATTAATCCTGAAAATAACGCCTTTGGTGGGCTAGGACACGGCATTTGCGATAGTATAAATGGTAATGTAATTCCATTATCACATGGCACAGTACTTGATGTAAAGATAAATGGAGTTTTAAAGGGCCAAATTGGTCAAGCCGGAGAATTAAAAGGAACATTTAACACTAAAAAAATAGGTACACTCACTGAAAATTCTTCTTGTGGGGTATTCGGTCTTCTCTCCTCAGTACTAAAATCTCCTGAAGAAAAAATGAAGCTATGCTTAAAGGAAGAATTAATAGAGGGAGATGCATATATTTGGTGTACGCTTGGAGATGAAAAGCCACAAAAATATTCTGTGCAAATTTCCAATATTGATCTGAGTAATAACTCAACAAAAAATTTTAAAGTAACAATTACTGATAAAAGGCTTCTTGAAAGATCAGGTGGCATTGTACAAGGTATGAGCGGAAGTCCTATAATTCAAAATGGAAAATTAGTTGGTGCAGTCACACACGTACTAATTAACGACCCTACCGAAGGCTATGGAATTTTTATTGAAAATATGTTATCAGCAATGCCTGAAATATTGATTTAATAGCATAAATTGCCATATTATATTTGTATAAAAATTAATATTTTTTGTCAATAATCTTGATAAAGATTAGGAGCAAAATATGCATTATAATAAGGTTGAAATATGTGGAGTTAATACCGCCGAATTAAAGGTATTAAAGGAAGACGAAAAAAGGCAATTACTATTAAAATCTAAACAAGGGGATTTAAAATCACGTGAGAAACTTATAGATGGCAATTTAAGGCTTGTGCTCTCTATAATTCAACGTTTTTCCTCTAGAAAAGAAAATATGGATGATTTATTTCAGGTTGGTTGTATTGGCCTAATAAAGGCAATTGACAATTTTAACACTGATTTAGAGGTGAAATTTTCCACTTATGCGGTACCTATGATAATTGGAGAGGTAAGAAGGTATCTACGCGATAACAATTCAATAAGAGTATCAAGGTCGGTAAGAGATTTGGCCTATAAAGCTTTACAAACACGCGAGGAGCTTACAAGAGAAAGCTTTTCAGAGCCCACTGTTGAGCAAATTGCAGAAAAACTAAACGAAAAGAAAGAGGCCGTTGTTTCTGCACTTGAAGCAATAAGTGAGCCTGTATCGCTTTACGAGCCAGTTTTTAACGATTCAGGGGACTCTCTGTTTATAATGGACCAAATACGAGACACAAGCTCGGATGATGAATTATGGATTGAAGATATTGCTTTAAAAGAGGCTATGAAAACCTTAAACGAGCGAGAAAAGAAAATAATTGACATGCGTTTTTATGCAGGCAAGACGCAAAGCGAAATCGCCTCAGAAATTGGCATATCACAAGCACAAGTGTCCCGTCTTGAAAAATGCGCACTTGAAAGGTTGAAAAAGCAAATATAAAATTCCCAACAGCTAATCAACTGTTGGGAAAATTTTACTTAAATTCGTTTATAATTTCAAATGTTTCTGGTAATTTATCTATTTTTTCTTTTATGAATTCAGGATATAAATATGCATTTTTTACCTCATCAAAGTCCAGCCATTCAAAGCATTGATGCTTTTCGCTTTCACATCCATAAAACCTTTCTCCTCTTGATAGAATGTCGGTATTTGAAATATCAATCAAAAAATAAATACCTATTTCATGAAAGTCTGTTTTTATAACATCCTCATTAAAGAAGTTTTGACTAAAATACAAAGGTCTTACAATAGAGGCATCTATGTTAAGCTCCTCCTTTAATTCACGCAAAATTGCTTTTTCAGCAGTTTCATTAAATTGAACCCTACCTCCTGGTATAAAACAATAATCTGCGTGACTATCCTTCATTACTAACAGTTTGTTTTCGTGTATTATAATTGCACAAACACGATAATTAAATCTTCCCTCTTCTGTTTTGAAGGTTAAGTCTATCATGCCATTTTCTCCGATAGCTTTTCACCACCTAAAACATGGTAGTGTAAATGCTTAACGCTTTGACATCCGTCCTCTCCACAGTTTGTAATTACTCTATAGCCGTTCTTGATGCCTGCAAGCCTTGCAATTCCAGGTATTTTAACAAAAATGTGTGCTATATCATTACAGTTTGCTTCGTTTATTTCGTCAGCACAAGAAATATGATTCTTAGGAATTACAAGCACATGCACCTTCGCTTGTGGGTTTAAATCATAAAATGCTAAAATTTTATCGTCCTCATATACCTTATTTGATGGAATTTCTCCATTTGCTATTTTACAAAAAATACAGTCCATTATTTTTCTCCTTGACCTATAAAATTATTTATTGTATAATATGATTATATCAAATATTTAATAAAAAATCAAGGAATGATATGTGTAATTATAAAAATATAATTTTTAACGACTTTTCGAGTGATATTTGGACATTACTAAAAAATGAGACCTTACCTATTTTAATTTATGGAATGGGAAATGGCGCAGATAAAATTATAAATGTATTTAATCAATACGGAATTGAATATCAAGATGTTTTTGCAAGTGACGGTTTTGTAAGAGGACATTCATATCGGGGAAAAACTGTTCTTTCATATACACAGGCTTGCGAAAAATACGGAAACAATTTTGTAATTGTAGTTTCCTTTGGTTCAAAGCTGCCTGATGTAATTGAAAGAATTTATTCCCTTGAAGAAAAGCATAAGTTATATTGTCCAGATGTTCCTGTTTGTGACGGTTCTTTGTTTAATGAGGAATTTTTTGATCTACACGAAAGCGAGTTATATAAAGCTCGTTCTCTGCTAAGTGACGAAATTTCAGTACAGGTTTTTGATAACATTATAAGATTTAAGCTTACTGGTAAGCCTTGTTATCTAAGAGAAACATCCTTTGACGAAAATGATGTTGACAATACACTAAAATTAAATGATTATAAATCATATGCAGATTTAGGTGCATACAATGGTGACACCATAAAAAAATATACTAAGCTTTGTCCACACATTGATACCATATACGCATTTGAGCCCGATACACGCAATTTTAAAAAGCTTTCTAAGTGTTGCGAGGAGTTAACTGATAAAAATATATTCCTTTATAACAATGCCGTTTGTGAGTGTGATAAGACGATCGTATTCTCTTCATCAGGCAACAGAAATTCTTCAGGCGCTTCAAGTGGTTCATTCCAACATAAAACTGTAGAAATTCAAGGAAAAGCACTCGACAGTGTTACAGCTAATGTTGATTTTATAAAATATGATGTTGAAGGGCTAGAATATGATGCTTTGCTTGGTAGTAAGCAAATTATCAGTATATGTCAGCCCGACTTACTTGTGTCTATGTACCATAAAAGCGAGGATATGTACAAGCTACCAATTTTAGTTAATGAGTTAAATCATACATACAAGCTTTATTTAAGACGACTTCCCTATATCCCTGCTTGGGACTTAAATTTATATGCAATTAAATAGCATCACCTAATTTACAGGTGATGCCATTTTATTATTTAGTCGTTAAAGGCGCAATAAGAGTGGTTACAGATTTCTTTTCGTTTTCTGTAGGCAATTTTAGCTTACCATTTGAAAGAAGCTCTTTGATACAATATATCAAAAACCAACCATCAGAATAGAATATATGCTGCAACTCATATTCACGCATTTTTCTTAAATGCTTTGGCGTTTCCTTTAAGTATAAATTTATATAATTATCCTTTAATTCTTTTATCGTTATAAAATGCTTATTCTTTATTTCCTTTCCCTTTTCTAAAAGTATTTTATTAAATTTTGAATCCTTAATATAAATTATTTGAAGCTTAGCTCTACCATTTGACATTTTAATAAAGCCCTTTTCTGCTAATTGAGCATATTCATCCTTAGAGAGTTTCTCACCCTCCAAATGTTGTCTAAGCATTGTAATTTTCTTCTTGAATGCATTCACCCATATAGACACATAAAATTGAAAAAGGTTGGGATTTTTTATATTTTATCACAAAATTTATCATGTAACAAGAAAAAAGAGCGAATCTCGCTCTTTTCTATTATTTTTTTGAACATTCAATTTCGCCATTAATAAATGGTAACACATCGTTTTCTTCTAATGAAATAACACATGAAAGCTCAGAATATAAAATTTTTGTTAGCTTTTTCAAAATTTCCTCGTCGGAAGCATAAAGCTTTTTAACATTTTCGTTTTTACCTTGCTTGATGTTATATAAAAGCTTTGCAAGCATAAAAATATTAATTCTATCGTATGAATTTAAAATTTCCTTAAAGTACCTGTTTCTTTGCTTATTGTCATTTATCCATTCAATGTCTGTTTTTTCGCAGGAAATTAACGAAATAATTTCGTCATAAGATAAAAGTTTTTGCATTTTAGCAGCTAAATATTCGCTGTCCGTAGGTACATATACCTTATGAGTTGGATTAGATACTGGTACAAGAATATAGTAGTCTTTACTTCCATTAAATCCACCAAATGTCATATTTGCAATATCAGTAATTTTACATATTCCCTCTACGCCATATATCACTATTGTATCCTTTTCAAACATGCATAACATCTCTTTATAAAAATTAAAGTGTAGTTACAACTGGCAATCCCACATTGAAAACTACACATTGTTATTTAATTTTAACATATTTTTTCAAAAAAGTGTAATAGGATTTTAAAAAAAATTAAACAAATTTTATGCTGTTTGAATTAAAAATTTCAGTTTTAATATTAGGGCAAATGCTTAAAACATCCTTTTCAATAACTCTACAAACAGGATTTTCTGTAAAGAAATGTCCTGCTTCAACGATATTTAAATTCATATCATTTGCATCAATAATAGTATTGTAGCTTGCTCGTCCTGTAAGTATGGTATCAGCGCGCATATTTATCGCGTCCTCTATCATATCTTTACCGTCTCCTCCGACAACATAAACTAGTTTTACAGGTCTTTTGCCGTTATAAAGAACAAATGGTGCATTTAAGGATTTTTTTACCATTTTAGCAAACTCGGCAAGCTCCATATCCTGTCCACATTCTGCTAATCTACCAATTCCATTACTCTCATCAATTCTTACCAAGCCTAAATTTAGAACATTGATTAGTTCGTCATTTACGCCTAATTCCACAGCATCCAATCGAGTATGAAATGACATTACACGCACATCGTTTTTAATAAGCTTAATAAGCTTTTCTTGGGTATAATTTAATGGCATTAAGGATTTTTGAGAGCGAAATACTAATGGATGGTGCGAAATTATCGTATCAAAGCCGTTTTCTATTGCATAATTGATAGTATCCATAGTTACATCAAGCGCTATAAGTACACTTTTTACCTCTCCGTCTAAATTGCTAGCACACATTATTCCATCATTATCCCAATCACATCTGAATTGGATTGGGTAAAAGGTGTTCGATAGCTTATTATATAGCTCAATAAATTTCATTTTATTCACCTCTTTTGAGCATTTTAAACTCGTTAATTTCTTTTTCAATTTCGGTGGTATCATATCCACCCAACTTCATTCCATCGAGTTTTTTTTGCTTTTTTGAAATCAAAGAGCAAAGTAGCTTTTCAAATAGTTCTCCACCATTTTCGATATTTTTAATACCCAATTCAAGCTCTGCATCACTATATTCTCTACTTATGCCGTCATATTCAACATAAATTATCTGATAAAGCTTATTGTCCTCATGTACAATATTTTCGTCAATTGTAGAAAATCCACTTTGCAAGTATTCTCTTAGTTCTCTTATTGTGGTCATCGGCTGTAAAATCAGTCTTACTCCCTGTTTTTTCACATAAGAAGAATTCTCGATTATTTGTGCAATAAGCTCGCCACCCATACCACAAATCACAATATCTGTTGGCTCGTATTTTTCGATGCCGTCAAGTCCATTTGATACACAGGTATCAATAATGTTTTCTAAACCATATTTATGTATATTCTCTCTTGCTTTTGAGATAGGGCCTTCATTAATATCAGATGCTACCCCTCTTGTAATTCTATTTTCTAAAGCAAGGTAAATAGGCAAATATGCATGGTCTGTTCCTATATCTGCAACTACTGCACCGTTACGCACATAAGATGCGGCGGTGCAGAGTCTTTTACTGATTTTCAGCATATTATTTGTTTAAGAATGCATTGATTTTTGCAATTAAAGCATCGGCATCTGTTCCGTGCGCACGGCAAGCATCCTCAATTGCTTCACCTCTTGAGTGTGGGCATCCTAAGCAGTGCATGCCAATTTCAAAGAAAAACTGTGCTGTTTCTGGGTTGTAATCAAGTACATCACCAATTATTGTCTTCTTTGTTACTTCCATTTTATTATTCTCCTTTTAAAAGTTTTATTTTTCCACCGAGGGAGGATATTTTATCTACTAAGTTTTCATAACCTCTTACGATGTAGTTTACATTATTAATTTCACTAATTCCTTCAGCCCCTAATGCTGCAGCAACTAAGGCAGCGCCTGCACGAAGGTCCGTAGCATCAAGCTTTGCACCTATTAAATGTGATTTGTTTATAATAGCAGTGTTCTCTATTAATTTTATTTTTGCTCCCATTTTGCTTAGTTCATTTACATAAGCAAAGCGAGTAGGAAAAACATCGTCTCGCACACTACCACCATTAATAGTATAACACAATAATGCTGAAAATTGTGGATGCAAATCAGTAGGAAAAAGTGGGTATGGTGCAGTTACTACATTTTGACCGACTATATCGCTTTCGCAATTTGCCCTTAGACTTTTTTCATATGTATCAATTTTAATTCCCATATTTTTAAATATTTCTATGCAGTATTTAAGATGTGATGCTTCAATATTGTTTAATAATACATCACCACCACAAATACCAGCAAAGCAAATATAGGTTAATGCTTCTATCATATCGGGAGAAATCTTATATTTGCATCCATTTAGCCGTTTAACCCCTTGAATATAAACAGTTCTTCCCTTGCGAATAATTTTCGCGCCACATTTATTTAAAAAGCAAATTAAATCGTCAATATGTGGCTCAATTGCACAACTTTCAATAATTGTCGTGCCACTTATCAACACTGAGGCAAGCACCATATTTATTGTAGCACCTACAGAAATTTTGTCAAGAGTTATTTTCTGGCTTTTTAGCCTTTTTCGTGTCTTTATTTCAATTTTTCCGTTATTTTCAGAGCATATAGCACCTAAAGTATTAAATCCCTTTAAATGCTGTTCAATAGGTCTTACGCCGAAATTACAGCCTCCTGGCATATTTAAGCTAACATAGCCAAAGCGAGCTAAAAGTGTACCCATAAGATAGCTTGACGCTCTCATTTTAGATACTAAATTTTGATTTTTAATTATGTTAGTAGCAGTTTTAGAATTAATTACTACTGTATTTTTATCAACAAACTCTGCATATGCACCTAAACCCTTTAGTATTTCAAGCGTGTTAAATATGTCGCTTACTCTCGGTACATTCTCTATAATACATTCGCCCTCAATTAGTAAGCAAGAAAAAAGTATTGGTAATGCAGAATTTTTCATTCCGCCTATTGAAATCTCGCCAAATAATCTTTCCTTACCCTCTATTATGATTTTATCCATAACGACCTCAAATAAAATAGCATTTAATACTATTTTATTCGGTTATGGATATTTTAGTTCATTTCTTTGATTTTTAAATATGCGCAGGTCAAATCAACTATCATTCCGTAGCTTTTTACCCCGTCCTTTTGTCCGTTTGCCTGTAAATATGAGTCGTTTATATTTTCTGTTACATCTGATGCTATAGAATCTCTATATTTATCAAAAAAGCTTGAATAGCTTTTTAAATCATCCTTTACCTTATTATCAAGAAGCGAATACACCTCATAATACAGTTCCTTGTCGGCAGAGTATAGTGCGCTTGTAATATCACTATATATGTTTAAATATGCGCTATATCTTAAAAAGCCATCCTCTGAGCTAGATAGCACAACAAAGGATGTAAAATTAGCCTCATTTTCTCTTGCAACGCCTCTTTGATGCGCCATTTCGTGAGCTGACGAGCTTGCAACTATAAAATCAGGATAATTGACATTTACATTACTTTCACCTGTGAAAAAGGTGTAAATTCCAGATATATGAGTATATGTCATTGGCTCACTTAATATTATAGGCTTTATAATTGACCTAAAATTTATAATAGCACCATATTCTTCTTCGTATAGTTCATAAGCATCATAAATTTTATCACTTAATTGATAATAATTATACGGCATTACCGATGCGCCTGTATTATCATATAAAATTTCATTTGATAGATCATTTAGATTTTTTGTTATGACAATAGAAGCATTATACAAATCATCTTTACTTAGCTTCTCTGTTTCAAGTCCTAATTTTTTATCTATAGTTGAATTGTGAAATCCACTCGAATATGTCCAAACAAATGTAATAAAAACAAATAACAAAATGCTTAAAACCTTCATTAAAAATCGGATGGTGGCCTTATTGCTTATTTTTGCATTTTTAATTCCTCTAGCAAACAACAAGGTTACCCAAATGGGAGAAGCAAATAGTAAAGTTTCTGATATAGAAAATGGAACAATACTTGATATTCCTGCTAAAGCTAATCTTATTGGAGTAGTTAAATAATAGTTAAAAAAATCAGCAAACTCTACGGAATTTAACACAATTATATATAAAATTAGGCTAATTATTGATATTACAAAAATAATAAACGAAAATAAAGGAATATATTCTCTAGATTTTCGGTATAAATTTCTCATTGCCAAATACTCTCCTTATTAATTCTTTCATGTCGTTTGCCAAAGGAGCATAAAAACCTCCTATACCGTCAATATCCATTTTTAAGCAGTGTAATGCTTGTCTTGATATATCACTTGTATGTCCACCATAAAGTGTATCACCTGCTAATGAATGTCCAATGTATGCCATATGTACTCTTATTTGATGAGTGCGTCCTGTTTTCGGAGTTATTAAAATAACGCTGTAATTTTCGTTTGAAATAAGTGAGGAATATTCCGTTAAAGCATATTCTCCGTCTTCTCTTACTTCTCTTTTTATTATGCTTTCTCCTACTCTATCAATTGGCGCTTCAATTTTGCCATTTCCTTCAAGCTTGCCCTCAACAACTGCAATATATGATTTTTGAATTAATCCATCTCTTATTTTATTTGATAAAATGGCAGAATAAAATTTATTATTGGCGGTAATCACAACCCCACTTGTATCCTTATCCAAACGATTTGTTGCTCTAAATACATATGGTTTATTTTTATATTTGTATGCCAAAGCATTTGCAAGGGAATTTCCACGATTATTAATTGACTCATGAGTTGGCATATTATATGGTTTATTAACCACCGTTATATTATCATCTTCAAATATTATTTCTATTGGAATATTGACAGGCTCTAAAAATTCGTTTTCATCCTCTTTAGTATCTGCATAATTAAGCTCTAATATATCATTTTCCATTAGAATATACAAAACATTTTGATGTGTGCCATTGACTAAAATTCCGTCAGGTGCTTTTTTAAGCTGTTTTATTAATGAGGCAGACATTTTGATGCCTTTAAGAAAAGTCTTTATTTCTTGTCCTGC
Source organism: Clostridia bacterium (assembly GCA_017625915.1). Classification (GTDB taxonomy): domain Bacteria; phylum Bacillota; class Clostridia; order Oscillospirales; family CAG-272; genus RGIG2000. The sequence continues at coordinate 53,347 of JAGAJV010000038.1, read as the reverse complement.
CTGCTTTTCAGATATTATATATTTCATAGAATTATTTTATCATAAAACACAAGTATTTTCAATAAATAAGTTATAAAGAATTTTATACAAATAATAAATATTTTATTAAATTTCAAATTACCTATTGATAAATTTGGAAATTTAGGCTATAATTACAAGGATGAAATTTTTCAGGAGGTATAGAAATGGAATTTTTTCAACAATATGGTATGACAATACTTATGGTTGTTGGTCTTGTAGTTGTATTCTACCTAATGTGGAGATCTAACAAGAAGCAAGAAAAAGAAACACAAAATATGCGTGATTCCCTTGAGGTAGGTGACGAGATTACTACAATCGGCGGCATTATCGGTGAAATTGTTAGAATTAAGGAAGAAACTGTTACTATCGAAACAGGTAAGGACAGAACAAAAATCAGAATTCTTCGTTCTGCAGTTCGTTCTGTAGATGTATACGCTGCAGAAAAAAGAGGCGAAGCTAAAAAGGTTGATGATGCTTCTGGCGACAAGAATACAAAAAAAGCGAAGCTCGAAAAGGCTAATCTAAAGTCCGATAAAGCTGACGATAAAACAACTATAGAGGAAAACAAATAATTTTCATAAAATTTAAACCTCATAAATATACTTTAGTACAAGTATATTTATGAGGTTTTTAATATGGAAAATAAGAAAAGAATAAAACGATTAAAAAACAACGAACTAACCATTAAGAATGTATTAATTAGATGTGGTGCTTTTACAATATTGTTTTGCATAATCGGATTTTTGATAACTTTAATAGCTTCGTACCTTCTTTACAAAACAAAAGATCCAACCTCGCTTTCTCAAATAGCTGGTATCGCTTCTCTATTTATTGCAGTATTTTTAACAAGCTTTATACAGTCTAAGGTGAATAAACAATATTACTTTTTTAGTAGTTCGATTTTAGGAATATTAATTTTTTCTTTTACTTTTATCCTTTCCTTGGTTGTGCCAAATAATGAATTTCAAGCAACTAATTTAATTTGGCGTTTGCTAATTCCTGTATTTAGTGTTTTAGGCGGTGCTTTAGGAATAAAGCGAGAGACTAAAAAAAGAAAGCATCATAGATAAAATAAAAATCTCCACACGATTGTGGAGATTTTTATTAAATTAGTTAAGTTCTTTAACCTTTGATGCCTTGCCGACTCTGTCACGAAGGTAGTAAAGCTTAGATCTTCTAACCTTACCCTTTCTAACAACCTCAACATTAGCAACTGATGGAGAGTGAAGTGGGAATGTCTTTTCAACACCACAACCGTAAGCAACTCTTCTCACGGTAAATGTTTCAGAAATTCCACCGTTATGCTTTGCAATAACTGTACCCTCGAAAATCTGAATTCTCTCTCTTGTACCTTCTTTAATAAGGTTGTGTACCTTTACAGTGTCACCAATATTGAACTGTGGTACTTCTTTCTTTAATTGCTCATTTACAAAAGCTTGAATCTTATCCATAATAAGCCTCCATTAATCCTAGGCGTTCATGCAGAGCTTCGCAGAGGACCACCCGTTTTTATTACGCACATTTTGTACGCGTTGATATTATAGCATATAGATTTACTTTTTGCAAGTGTTTTTTTAAAATTATGTAATATTTTTTGTAAACAAAAACTATTGTTAAATTATAATATTTATGCTATAATATATAGAGTGAATTTTTTTCGGAGGTATATTATGCAAGAGGAATATATTGATTATACCATAAATCGTGAAAAAACAAATAGTGCTTTTGCAAATTTTTTTGACATTTTAGAATCTTTTATATATGCTATTGCTGCTGTCGTTATTGTTTTTCTGTTTTTTGGCAGACTTAGTGTTGTTGACGGTCAATCTATGGATGACACCCTTTCTCATGGCGAATATTTATTTGTAGCTAATCCTCTGTTTCTATACGAGCCATATAATGGCGACATAGTAGTTATTGATGGTGGTGAAGCTTTTTATCCTTATGATGAACCTATAGTTAAGAGAATTATTGCTACAGAGGGACAAACACTTACTATCAATTTTAAAGAAGAAAGTGTTTATGTCGATGGAATATTGATTGATGAACCATATGCGAAATATGAAAGAATAGATTATTTTGGCAACTATGTTTCAACATATAAATACCACAACGATTATTTAGAGCTTTTTGGCAGAGATAGTTATTACGACGAGGCAACTGGTATTTACACAGTTACAATCCCTCAGGACCACGTCTTTGTAATGGGTGATAATCGTTTAAATTCTGCTGATAGCCGTGTTAGTCAAATTGGTTTCGTGCACGAAGACTATATAGTTGGAAAGGCTGTATTTAGACTATTTCCATTTTCTTCAATGGGAGGACTTTATTAATGCAATCAGAGGTAATTCAATGGTTTCCTGGACACATGGCGAAAACTCGTCGTTTGATTTCAGAAAATCTTAAAGAAGTAGATATAATTATAGAAATTTTAGATGCCAGAATACCATACAGCTCTAAAAATCCAGAAATCACAAAATTAATTGGTGACAAGCCTTGCCTAACTATTTTAAATAAAGCATCGCTAGCTAACAAAAATGCTACTAAAAAATGGATTGAATACTATTCATCTGTTGGTAAAAATGCAATTTCTATTGACTGTGTTAGTGGTGAGGGCTTCTCCAATTTGGCACCAACTATTAAAAGAATTTTAGCAAGTAAGCTTGAGCGATATGAGGCCAAGGGCATGAGTGGCAGAAAGCTTCGCGCTATGTTTGTGGGTATCCCTAATGTTGGTAAATCCTCACTTATTAATAAGCTTTGTGGTTCTAAAAAGGCAAAGGTTGAAAATAGACCTGGTGTTACCTTAAATAAACAATGGATACCAACTACAATAGGGCTTGACTTAATGGACATGCCTGGTGTTTTATGGCCTAAATTTGAGGAAAAAGAGGTTGGAGAAAATCTTGCTATTACAGGTGCTATTAAAGATGCTATTTTAGACATTGAATATATAGCCATGGTGCTTTGCAAAAGACTAAAGGAAATCGCACCTGAGCAATTTATGGCAAGATATAAAATTACTAAAGAAGAAATTGATGCTTGCGAAATGGATTATGAGCTATTTGAGCTTGTTGGTCGTAAAAGAGGCTTTTTAATTTCCGGTGGCGAAATTAATACCGAAAGAACTGCCACAACTTTATTAGAGGAATTTAGAAGTTCAAGAATTGGCGCTATCACCCTTGAGCTTCCTAAAATATAAGGTGAATTATGCTAGATTATACATTTGATATCACTCGAAAAAATGAAGCAATAAAGGTTATATGTGGCGTTGACGAGGCGGGCAGAGGTCCTCTTGCAGGACCTGTTGTTGCGGCGGCTTGTATTTTACCCGACGGTTTTATAATTGAGGGTCTAGACGATTCTAAAAAGCTTACAGAGAAAAAACGAGAAAAGCTTTTTGATATAATTATTGAAAGCGCAATATGCTACTCTATCGCTTCCGCTTCTGTTGAGGAAATTGAGGAAATTAATATTTTAAATGCAGCCATGCTTGCAATGAACAGAGCTGTTGATGGACTTGAAATAAAGCCCGATTTGGCTTTGATTGATGGCAACACATCGAGAGGCTTTACCATACCCACCGAAACCGTAGTTGGCGGTGATGCAAAATCTCCTTCTATTGCGGCAGCGTCCATTTTGGCTAAGGTTACAAGAGACCGTATGTGCTACGATTTTGATAAGGAATATCCACAATATGGTTTTGCCAAGCATAAGGGCTATGGCACTAAGCTTCATATGGATGCGCTAAGAGAGCATGGTATTACACCTATTCACCGTCCTTCGTTTTTAAAATTTCTTAACAAATGAGAGACTTTACTTCTTATGATGTAGGTAAATTTGGCGAGAATGCCTGCGCGAAATATTTAAAAAAGACTAAAAAATATAAAATATTAGGTAAAAATGTAACTATAGGTCACCTAGAGGCTGATATAATTGCTTGCGACAAGGAGCACATAATTATTGTTGAGGTAAAAACTCGACGAGAAGATAAAAATAACTATAACCGTCCCGGCACTGCTGTTGACAATGATAAAAGAACAAATTTAATAAAGTTTGCATATGCTTTTTATAAAACCTTGCCACCAAAGCACAAAAGCAAAGCTCTTCGCATTGATGTTTGTGAAATAACATGCGTGGCAGATAAAAAATTAAAGCTCTGCTCTATTAATTATATAGAAAACGCAGTTACGAGGTAATATGCTTCCTTTATTTGATTTGCATTGTGATACTTTTTTGGAATTGTACAAAAGCAAACAAGATATAAATAATAATTCTTTACATATTTCACTCAAAAAAGCATCTGCCTTCTCTCCTTATATTCAAGTCTGTGCTATTTGGAGCGACTATCATCTTTCAAACAACGAGGCATATGATGCTTGTCTAAGAATTATTGAATATATAAAAAGTCAAGGTATTAGCTTTGTTGGTAATTTATCAAAATTAAGCAAAAACAATTTTCTTTTAGCAATCGAGGATGCAAGAATATTAAATAATGATTTATCTAGACTTGACACATTATATTCTCTCGGAGTTCGTGTTTTAACACTGAATTGGAAAGGAGAAAACTGTATTGGTGGTGGATGGGATACTAACACACCTCTCACGGAATTCGGCAAGGAAGTAGTTAAGCGTTGTAAATCCTTGGGAATTATAGTGGATTTATCTCATTCTTCCTGTAAAGCTTTTGATGATGCTATAGCTCTTGCAAAAAAACTTAATTTTACTCCCATTGCCTCTCATTCTAATTCATATTCTCTTTTAGAACACAAAAGAAATTTAACCGATAATCAATTTAAAAAATTATGCGAATTAAATTCTTTAATAGGCATTTCGTTTGTTCCAGAGCATCTAGGAAACAATACAGATATTTATACAATTCTAAGGCACATAAATCACTTTTTGAAGCTTGGTGGAGAAAGTAATATCGCTTTAGGTAGTGATTTTGATGGTGTTAATTCTTTGCCATATGGAATTTGTTCCATAGAAAGCTTAAAAGAGCTTTATGAGCTATTTATTATTGAATTTGGCGAAAGTATTACCAAAAAAATATTTTTCGAAAACGCATATTCATTTTTTAAAAAAAATCTATAAGAAGGAGCGTTACTATGTCTATATATACAATGGCTGATTTACACTTATCATTATCAGTTAATAAGCCTATGGATGTTTTCGGTGCTAGATGGACCGATTATATGGAAAAAATACGAAAAAATTGGTGCGCCATTGTAACAGACGAGGACACTGTAATTGTTCCTGGTGATATTTCTTGGGCAATCGACTATGAGGAGGCAAAAAAGGATTTCGAGTTCATTGAAGCCTTACCTGGAAAAAAGCTTCTTGGTAAAGGAAATCACGATTATTGGTGGGGGACAATGTCAAAGAACAAAGCCTTTTGCGAGGAATTAGGCTTAAAAACAATAGATTTCTTATTTAATAACGCCTTCAAGGTTGAAAATTTTATTGTTTGTGGAACCCGCGGCTGGTATGTAGACGAAAAGCTACAGAACACCACTAATGATGTTGAGTATCAAAAAATTGTAAATCGCGAAGCATCGAGACTAAAAATAAGCCTCGAGGAAGCAAAAAAATTGCAAGAAAATAATGAGCAAATTCTCGTTTTCTTTCATTTCCCTCCTGTTTTTAATAATTTTGTTTGCGAGGAAATCGTAAATGTTTTGCTTGAGTACAAAATAAAAAATTGCTATTTTGGTCATATTCATGGGTCGTACTGCGTTCCTAAGACAACAGAATACAAGGGAATTTCTTTTACTATGGTATCAGCAGACTATTTGAACTTTGTTCCTATGATACTTATGCCATACGAATATTAAAAATTTCTTAATTATTTCTTAATTATTTTAATTTTTATATTGACTTTTTATAATGTTTTATATATAATAGATAAGAATAAATTACCAAAAGCATTTGGAGGATTACAAAAATGTCTTTAAAAAACACAAATAAGGTAGAAACAAACCTTTACGAAATCGAGTTTGATGCAGACAAAGCAACATTTGATGCTGCTGTTGAAAAGGTTTACCGCAAGGAGGTTAAGAAGATTACCGTTCCTGGCTTTAGAAAGGGTAAGGCTCCTCGTTCAATCATCGAAAAGATGTATGGTAAGGGTGTTTTCTATGAAGATGCAATCAATGAAATTATCCCTAACGCTTACGAAAGCGCTATTAAGGAAGCCGGTCTAACAGTAGTAAGCCGTCCAGAATTTGACATCGTTACAATTGACGACAACGGTGTTGTTCTAAAGGCAAAATTCTATGTAAAGCCTGAGGTTTCACTAAAAGAATACAAGGGATTTAAGGTAACTAAGACAGTTGACGAGGTTACTGAAGAAAACATTAATCAAGAAATCGAAATGGTTCGTGCTCGCAACGGCAGAATTGTTGATGTTACTGATCGCGCAGTTGAAAATGGTGATTTAGCAGTTATCGACTATGAGGGCTTCTGCGATGGCGTTGCCTTTGATGGTGGCAAGGCTGAAAAGTATGAGCTTGCAATTGGCTCAAACAGCTTTATTCCTGGCTTCGAGGACCAAATTATCGGTCATAATATCGGTGAAAGCTTTGATATCACTGTTAAGTTCCCAGAGGAATATCATTCTGAAAGCCTTGCTGGTAAGGATGCTATCTTTAAGATTGTTCTTCACGGAATTAAGAAGAACGAGCTACCTGAGCTCGACGACGAATTTGCTAAGGATGTAAGTGAATTTGATACTCTTGATGAATATAAGGCTGACATTAAGGCAAAACTTGTAAGCAAGAATGAAAAGTCTGCTGAAAATGCAGTTGAAGAACAAATCATAAATGCTTTAATTGAAAATCTTGAGGCTGAAATTCCTGCTCCTATGTTTGAAAGCGAAGCTGAGAACTTTGTTCGTGACTACGATTCTAGACTTCGTATGCAAGGACTTGATTTACAAACATACTGCAAATACACAGGTCAAACCCTTGAAACTCTTCGTGAGCAATTTAAGCCAATGGCTGAAAGACAGGTTAAGACTCGTCTTGCTCTTGAAAAGATTGTTGAGCTTGAAGCTATCACAGCTTCTGATGAAGAGGTTGAGGCTGAATACGAAAACCTTGCAACTGCTTATGGCATGAAGGCTGAAGAGGTTAAGAAGTATGTTGAGGCTGATGCGGTTAAAGCTGACCTTTGTGTAAAGAAGGCCGTTGATTTCGTTAAGGCTAATGCTGAAGTAACAAACGCTTAATTATAAAAGCGGTAAGTTTATTATAACAAATAATTTCATCTTTACCGCTACAACACTGTAGCGGTAATTTTGACTAGAACAAATTTAGGAGGTTTATTATGGCATACATTCCAATGGTCGTTGAGCAAACCAATAGAGGTGAACGCTCATACGATATTTATTCTAGACTTTTAGAGGATAGAATTGTATTTCTTTGCGATGAGGTAAACGATGTAACTGCCTCTTTAGTAGTTGCACAGCTTCTCTTCCTTGAGGCACAAGACCCAGATAAGGATATTAATCTATACATTAACAGTCCTGGTGGAAGTGTTAGTGCTGGTCTTGCAATTTATGATACAATGAATTTTATCAAATGCGATGTATCAACAACATGTATCGGTATGGCCGCTAGCATGGGCGCTTTTCTTCTATCAAGTGGTGCTAAGGGAAAGAGATATGCCCTTCCAAACAGCGAAATTATGATTCACCAGCCTTTAGGTGGTGCGCGTGGTCAAGCTACTGATATCAAGATTCACGCAGATCATATTTTAAGAACCAGAAGCAGATTAAACACTATTTTATCAGCTAACACAGGTAAATCTTTAGAAGAAATCGAAAGAGATACCGAGCGTGATAATTTCTTAACTGCTGATGAAGCCGCCGCTTATGGTCTTGTTGATAAAGTAATTGATAAGAGAGCGTAATAATGAAGGAAATGAAAAAATGTTCTTTCTGTGGCAGACAGGAAAAAGATGTTGAATTTATGATTCCTTCCCCGGATGGTAGTGCTTGTATTTGTGATTTTTGCATAGAGCTGTGTCAAAATGTTCTAGACGAATACGATTTAAGCATGCAGCCTCCAAAGGAGGAAATCAATTTAGATCTTCCTTCTCTACCTACGCCTAAGGAAATGAAGGAAAAGCTTGATGAATATGTTATAGGGCAAGAAAAAGCAAAAATTGCTCTTTCTGTTGCTGTTTATAATCATTACAAAAGATTAATTTACAATGAAAAGAAAAAGGAAGAGGGCGCAAGCGAGGATGTTGATATTCAAAAAAGCAACATTTTACTTATTGGTCCTACAGGTGTTGGTAAAACCTATCTTGCACAAACATTAGCGCGCACATTAAATGTACCTTTTGCTATTGCAGATGCAACTACTCTTACAGAAGCGGGTTATGTTGGTGAGGATGTTGAAAACATTCTTCTCCGCCTTATCCAAGCTGCCGAGTTTGATCTATCAAAGGCTGAAAAAGGTATAATTTATATTGATGAAATTGATAAAATATCAAGAAAAAGCGAAAATCGCTCTATAACTCGCGATGTATCGGGCGAGGGTGTACAACAGGCTCTTTTGAAAATTCTTGAGGGTACTATTGCTAATGTTCCACCTCAAGGCGGCAGAAAACACCCAAATCAAGAGTTTTTACGCATTGATACTAAGAATATACTATTTATCTGTGGCGGCGCTTTCGACGGCTTACAGGGCATTATACAAGGTCGTAAGGGCAAGCAGCTTATGGGCTTTGGTGGCGAGGTAAAAAGTAAGCAAATTGTTCTTGACACTAAAATTTACGAGGATGTAACCGCGCACGATATTGTAAAATATGGCTTAATTCCCGAATTAGTTGGCCGTTTACCTGTAATTGTAGGACTTGAGGAGCTTGACGAGGACGCATTAATTAAAATTCTTTCTAAGCCTAAAAATTCAATTACTAAGCAGTACACAAAGCTATTTGAAATTGATGACGTTGAGCTTGAATTTACCGAGGATGCTCTGCTTGCAGTAGCTAAAAAGTCTATTGAAAGAAAAACAGGTGCAAGAGGTCTACGCTCAATTATGGAAGAAACAATGACTGAAATCATGTTTGAAATCCCATCAAATAAAAAAATCAAAAAAGTTATTATTAATGCAGATTGCATTAATAAGGTCGCAAAGCCAACATATATTATGAAGTAATAAAAACACTATCTCAAAATTGAGATAGTGTTTTGCTATATTTGGTCTGAGTAGCGGGATTTGAACCCACGGCCTCTACCACCCCAAGGTAGCGCGCTACCATCTGCGCTATACCCAGATTTTTGCCTATTAAGTATACCATAAATAATCAATTTAGTCAATATTAATTTTTTAATTTTGAATATTTTTTAATTATATGGGCATTATATATTATGAAATCGAAAGATTTCAAATTCATTTTCGGAGTGTTTTATGAATAAGCAACCAAACCATTGTATTAAATGTACTGTTGTTTCATGCGCTAACCATGCAAAGGACACAAACTATTGTGTTTTAGATACTGTTAGCATTGGTACTCATGAATGTAATCCCACTGTTTCTCAGTGTGTGGACTGTGAATCTTTTGTTCTAGGTCGTAACTGCTCAGATAAAGGCTGTCACTAAGACTTTTCTGTTGCTGCGGTATCATGAATTTTTGTTTATTCATGAATTGTCCGTGAAGAAAATCACCATTTTTGCTAAGCATAAATGGTGATTTTTTATTTGCATTTACCATATGATACTATTTTTTGTCGCATACCCGTATTCGTTTTCTTTTCCTTTGATGTTTTTTTGTTTGCTAGCTTTTCCTTATGCTTTTTCAATTTTATTTTTAATACTAAAATTAATTTATTAAATGGTAATCTTATGAAATAAGTTATATATGAAAATATTATTTTAAGCACCAACAAAGTATATTCATATACTATTGATACGATTTTGCTAACAGTGAAATAATAAATAATAAACCCTAAAAATGCTCCTAAAATGATATACCACCGTACAACACCACTTGATGTTGCATAAATAAAAACTTGCATTATCGGCGTTATCACCACAAAAAATAGTAAATCCCATAATACATATAAAATTTTTCTTTTTATATTGCTAAATTTGGTATTTTTTATTTTCAAGCCTTTAATAATGGGCAATTTTATTGTCTCTATTCTTTTTTGTAGCTTACTTGAAAATTCTAATCCCGATAAAATTCTAAAAATTTTAAAAGCATCATATATCAAGCCAATAAATACACCAATAAATACTGATAGTAATGCAGTTATAAGCTGATATTTTATAGAAATCTCCATTTATTCCTCTTATTTAAATAAATTAGTTATAGACTTTTTCTTTTTAGTTACATCCTTAACAAAATAAAATATACCATTTATCAAGCCATTTACTATAAGCTCTCCATTTTCTGCATCAAATCTTTCAATTTTAAGTCCCTCGCCCTCAATTGAAATTCCCGAGCCATCTGTTTGTACTAATATTTCTGTATCATCAAAGCTTGAAACATCATTTATTCCACTCATCTCTAATCTTTTTCTTGATTTGATTATTGCATCGTGCTTAAACTCTTTAATATTATCTATCATAAATGCCCCCCTATTTCTACTAAAATAAGAATATGAAAAAGTGACCGAAAATATTACTCGGTCACTACCTCATATAAGCTTGTAGCATCATTTTTTCTTACAATATCACGCACATCAAGCACTTTTATCTTTAACTTTTTTTCGCCAAAGGTTATTTCAACGATATCGCCTTCTTTTACATCATATGAGGCTTTAACGGTTCTTCCGTTTACACTAACATGCGACGCATCACAAGCATCATTGGCTACAGTGCGTCTTTTAATAATTCGGGATATTTTTAAAAATTTATCAATTCTCATATTTACCTACTAAAACTGAAAACCTGCGCATCTTACGATACGCAGGCCTGCAAAAATTTACGCGTTAACTTTGTTCTTAAGAGTCTTACCAGCTGTGAATCTAACCTGCTTAGAAGCTTCGATTTGGATAACTTCGCCTGTAGCTGGGTTACGACCTTCTCTAGCCGCCTTCTCTTTTACATCGAATGTACCGAATCCGATTAGTTGGATTTTATCTCCTTCAACAAGTGCTTTTTCAAAAGCTTCGAGAACTGCGTTTACTGCTGCCTCAGCGTCCTTCTTCTTGAGATTTGTTTCGTTTGAAACTACTTCGATAAGTTCTGTCTTGTTCATTGGTTTTGTTCTCCTTAGTTTTATTCCGAAATAAGATTCGGTTTCTGTAAATTTATTATATCATTAAATACTCTTTATTGCAAGTATTTATTGAATTTTTTTACAATTTTTTTGTATTAATATTTAAATTTTTATCTATTTTGTACTATTTCCTTACAAAAAATCCTACTTTATTTAATATTTTAAAAATTTTCTCATTATTTGGCAACATTGATATATCATCATAATTTATGCTTTTTAGCTTTAAAGATATTATTAGGTATAAAATCACTGCTAAAGCGATAGATATTACTGTAGAAATTTTTATTGGTAACAGATTAATAAGTAATAAATATACTAAAGCTGATGCGCCAATAGAAAGAGTCGCAGACAATATTGGCAAACCAAAAATTTTCTTTATATTAGGCAGCTTTCCTACATGTTTTACAGTAAAATAGATATTAAATGAAGCAGCAAACAAATAACATATAACTGTACTTATTGGTGCACCATATATGCCTATTTTCCCAAGTAAAAAATAATTTGTAGTTAATTTAGCTGTCGCACCTATTAGCATCGATATTATCGGTAGCCTTTGTTTTCCTGCGGTGTTTAGAAAAGCGTTTGTTGTCGCAATAATACCTAAAAACACTACTGATACCGCCGCTATTGATAGCCACGGCGCAGCTCTAGATACAGAATCCTGCTTGAACATAAGCAAGTCAAGTATAGGATATGAAAATACCCCTAAACCAACCGCACAAGGTACAGCAATTAAGGTAATAATTCTTAGGCTCAGCGACCTTATTTCCTCACTTTTTTGCTTATCTCCCTTTTCTCTTGTTGCAGAAATTAATGGCACTAACGCATTTGCAATCGGATAAAATAAAATCGTAGGCATATTAAACATCGATATAACTAGCGATGTATAGTCACCATAATATATTCTAACAGACATTTCGCTCATACCATATGATAAGAGCCTATTTTGAACCATAATTGTATCAATTATAGTCGTTAGTGACAAAACTGATGAACTAAGTGTTATCGGTATAGCAATAACAAAAAGCTCTTTTAGTATTTGCTTTGTGCTTTTAGTCTCTTCTACTTCAAACTCTAAATGCTCAAAATTATAGCTTTTTTCCTTAAAAAATAGCTTTTTAATATAGAGATAAGCCATACCAAGCAAAACACCTACAGTTACACCTAAAATAGTAAATGCAGCTACTATATAATCAGGATAGCCCTCAGCCTTTGCCCAAAGTGCAAATATAACTCCCACACCAACCTTTGCGCAAGCCTCAATTAACTGTGACACTGCCGTTGGTTTCATTAGCTGATATCCTTGAAAATATCCTCTAATGCAGCTTGATAAGCATATAAATAACATGGTTGGTGCAATAGATATAATGCATAAAGCTGTTTGTTCTGCACCAATAAAGCTGGCTATTTGTTTTGCAAAGAAAATCATCAGTATAGAAAACACAACGCCAATTATTAAAAGTACAATAAATGCAACTTCAAATATTTTTTTTGCTTCCTTAAAACGCCCTTTTGCACGACTTTTTGAAACCATTATTGAAAGTGCAACAGGCAAGCCAGATGTAGAAATTACATATAAATATGCATATATTTCATATGCAGAGCTATAATATCCCGCGCCAACGCTTCCAACTACACGATTCAAAACTATTTTTGACACTAGACCAACGGCTTTTACAAGTATATTCGCTAGCGTTAACACAAATACACCAGAAAAAAACATACCAATGGCACTTTTAGGTGATGCTTTTCGCTTGTTTGTATCCAAAATGCTTCCTCGCGTTATTTTTTGCCTAAAAACTCCGTATATAATGAGCCCTTAGGAATATATTCATAATCTATTTCGTCTAAATGGCTAAGCTTGTTTAAAAGCTTCATAGCCTTTTCATAATACTTACTTTCTTTATCAATTTCAAAAAGCGTATTAATTAGATAGTTTTTCATTAAAAACAGCTCGTATCCCATAAATGAGTCGATTTGTATTTCGCATATGTCTTTATTAGGAAATATGTTTTTTTCTTCATTTTCTCTTACAGTTTCCCATAAATAAAATGTGAACTCGGCAGTTGCGCCTCTGAATTTTCTATCCCTTACTAGACGACGAATTAATCTAATTTCATTTTTTGTAAAATATTCACCATTTATACATATATCTTCATTAACATTAATGAAAATTCCCTTATATTCAGTATCAAATAGTGAAGTAATTTCAGGATATACAGCCTGTATTCCCTCAAAAATTATTATTTCATCACTATCAATTTTGTGCTCATTAAAGCCAACTCTCTTTTGTGAAAGAAAATCAAAAATTGGAACTTTTATAGTATTTCCAGTTCTTAAATGCTTAATACAATCTGATAAAAGCTCCAAATCAAGCACATCAACAGAGTCATAATCTATTTTCTCGTCTTCTCTTACCTCTCTGCCATCAGTTCTTTCTTTAAAAAAATCATCAAGAGAGATAATTGTGACATTTTTACCACATTCGTGGAAATCATGAATAATTTTATTCGCAGTCGTTGTTTTGCCAGCACAGGTCGGTCCAGATAAAAGTAAAATTGTTACATTACTTGAAATAGCTTTTTTACTTACTTCATCTAGTCTGTGCTCAAAATCTCTTTCACATTCATTTACAAAAGCGATTTTCTCCTGTTCGCTATTAAATTTTATATTTAAAGTTTTCAACCTATGCCTCCTTTCTCAAGACAAATTAGTTGTCCTGCAAATATTCATATGGATATTTATGTGAAAATATTCTTTTTATTTCTAAATTTCCATCTATGTTTTTTACTATTTTTGTCGTTGCTCCAGCACCAACACCAAATACAGTGTGACAGTCTGACATCATTAAAACATTGTATATGCCAAATGTGCCTTTTTTGGCATATCCTACATTTTCAAGATCGCATACTGTATTTTTCTGTCTGTACATATAATACGGCTCATAACCATTTTCGGTTAAAGCCTTGTATGCATAATCTACGCTTTTTACAGCATAATCTGCTTCATTTCCATAAATCTCTGCATTATCCCTTAAAATCTGAGCAGACTTTTTTACCGAAAACGAATGTACTGTAATATTGTCGGGCGCTAAAGCAATTATTTTATCAATGGTATTTTTAAAGCTATCAAAGCTATCGTTTTCTAGCCCTGCAATTAAATCAGTATTTATAAAATTAATGCCACTATTTTGCACTCTTTCATATGCTTCAAAAAAATCATTTACTGTATGATGTCTGCCTATGGCTTTTAAAACATCATCATTTAATGTTTGTGGATTTACACTAATTCTATTAACACCATATTTTTTAGCAATTTCTAGCTTCTTGTCAGTAATAGTATCAGGTCGTCCACCCTCTAATGTAAACTCAATTAATTCGTCAACATCTATTGAATTATGTATTGCTTTTAAAATTTCTTCAAGCTGGCCTTCACTTAATACGGTTGGAGTGCCTCCACCGATATATATTGACAGTAGCTTTAAGCCTTGATTTTTAATGCTTTCTAGAGTACTAGTGATTTCCTTTACTAGCTTATCTATGTAACTAGGAATAAGCTCAAATAGCTTGGGAGTAGCATACGAAATAAATGAACAATAGCTACATCTAGATGGGCAAAACGGGATCGAAATATATAAGCTGCACGTATTATTATCGCTAATTTTTAATATTTCGCCCTCATTTTTTGCCACTCGAATAGCTAGATTAGCCTTATTCTCACTTAGCAAGTATCTATTTTGTAAAATTAATTTTGCATTTTCCTCGGTGTTTTTACTAAGAAGCTCGTAGGCAACCTTAGATGGTCTTATACCTGTTAATATTCCCCATGGAATATTTCTTCCAGTTAATTTTACACCAGCATTATAAACAGCGATGCCGACGGCCGATTTAGAGCTTCGTTCATATTTTTCTGATTGAGAAAATGGAACGAAAGAGCTTTCCCTCACAGTTTTGTTATTTACGCAAAGCTCACACTCACAATTAATACCATCATCTGTATCAATCGTTGTTACCGTTAAAATTCTGGATGAATTTTCTTCATTCTCTGGAAATTTTTCGCCTCGAAAGAACATCATACAAAGTGTTTGTACATATGTTCTATTGATTCTACCATTTAATATCAGCTTCACCTTGTATGACACTCCTTAATTTATTTTGATGCGCTTACTACTCTTGTAACTCTTATTACATCCTTTATGCTTCTTATACGAGATAAAATCGCATTAAAGTGGCCTATATCCTTACAAGAAATAGTCATGTTCATAAGTGTAGTATCCTCGATGTTTTTTGTGCTTATAGCTACAATATCTACCTTCATTTCAGATAATGCTGCTGTAATTTCAGCAAGTAATGACATTCTGTTATTAACAAGTATTTGAATAGCAGAATCGTAAGCGGATTTATATGAACCATTAGTAGGAATATCCCACTCAGCTTTTACAAATCTGTTTGCATTTTCCTCATAGGAATAAGCATTTTTTATATTAGGACAATCTGCCTTATGAATAGAGATTCCATATCCCTTTGTAATAAAGCCTATAATATGCTCGCCAGGTAGAGGATTACAGCATCTGGCAAATTTAACAGCACAACCGTCTTCGCCGTCAATTAACACTCCACCTGTTGATTTACGCTTGCGATTTGTTGTAGAAATAGTAGGTTCAATTACAACAGGAGCATCGTCCTTATGCTTTTCCGCATATAGCTTTTCGTATTCTGCCTTTAGCTTAGGCTCTACCTTAGATACAGGAACTCCGCCATATCCAATTGCGTTGTAAAGGTCGTCTGCCTCCATCATACCGAAACGCTTGCCGATTGATGTGACAATTTCATTCTTTTCATCCTCGGTAATAGAGCCTCTAAAGCGAGCTATTTCCCTGTCAATTATTGACTTACCAACAACAATATTTTCAGCTCTTTTTTCCTTTTTGAACCATTGTCTTATCTTATTTCTGGCTTCACTTGTTTTTACTATGTTAAGCCAATCTCTGCTTGGTCCTTTTGATGCATTAGATGTAATAACCTCTACAATATCTCCATTTTTAGGAACCGAATCAATAGGAGCTATTCTACCATTGATTTTGGCTCCTACCATTTTATTTCCAACTCCCGTATGGATAGTATAGGCAAAGTCAATAAGGGTTGCCCCTAAGGGCAATGCAATAACATCTCCCTTTGGAGTAAAAACAAATGTTTCATCATGGAAAATATCAATTTTAAAGGCATGTAAAAAGTCCTCGTGGTCAATTACATCACTTTCTGTATCAATAAGCTTAGATATCCAGTCAAGCTTTTTATCAATATCAGCTGAAGCTTTTTCACCACTTTTATATTTCCAGTGCGCAGCGATACCATATTCGGCGATTTGATGCATCTCTCTTGTTCTTATTTGAACCTCAAACGGAATACCGTCCTTACCAATAACTGTAGTATGAAGTGATTGATACATATTTGGCTTTGGAGTTGAAATATAGTCCTTAAATCTACCGGGAATGGATTTAAACATTTCGTGAATTAAGCCTAGCACCGTATAGCATTCAAGCTCTGTATCAACAATTATACGAAGTGCATAAAAGTCGTAAATTTCATCAAAGGATTTGTTTTGATTGTACATTTTACGATATACACTATATACTGTTTTTACACGGCCCTTCAGTTTAAAGCTAATGCCTGTGCTTTCCAGTTTTTCGGTTACAAAGGATTTTAAATGCTCTATAAAATCAACATTTTCACCATATTTATTTTCTATATGCTTCTTTACCTCCTCGTATCCGATTGGGTCAAGATACTGTAAGGCATAATTTTCGAGCTCCTGCTTTACCTTTTGCATACCAAGACGGTGTGCTAGTGGCGCGTAAATATGCATTGTTTCAAGAGCTGTTTTCCGTCTTTTGGCGTCCTTTTTTACATACAAAGTACGCATATTATGAACTCTGTCACATAGCTTTATAAATATTACTCTAATATCCTTAGACATTGCAAGAAGCATTCTTCTTACATTTTCTATATGCTCCTCTTCCTTGTCCTCAATATTAATTGATTTAATTTTAGTAACGCCATCAACCAAAAGCGCAACATCGCATCCAAACAATCTTGTTATTTCGTCAAGATTAGTTTTGTCGGGACAATCCTCTACAGTATCATGTAAAAACGCGGCACAAATAGAGTCAGTGTCTAGTCCTAGCTTAGCTACAATTTCTGCAACAGAAATGGGATGAGAAATATATGGCTCTCCACTAAGGCGCATTTGCCCCTCATGCATCTCTTTTGCATAAGAATAGGCAAATTTGATTTTTTCTATATCATAGCTTCTGCCATTTCCATTAATAATTTCTAATAAATTGGAAATTTCTAAATATTTATCTTCAATCATTTTGCCTACTCCTTATTTCTTCGCTTGGTACATACTCTTTAGTTTTTTCAAAATATTTGATTTATCAAGACTGGTTTTATTTTTAGTAAAAGAAAGCTTAAAATTAAAGCTAGTATCATCTATTTCGTTTATAGAAATTATATTTAATTCTCTAAAAACTTTGATAATAAGCTTAATTTTCACATAGTTTAAGCTATTATTTCCTCTTGTACGGCATAAATCCATAGTCAATCTGTAAAATGAGTAGCTGTTTTGACCACATCGTGCACATCCTAAAAGATGATTATATACTAAAGCAAAGTCTTCTCTTTCTGGAATGATATGCTCGGCGCTAAGCTTACTTTTTCCTTCCTTTGCTTCCATATACATTATTTCATTTTGCTCTTCTATAGACCTAGCTCTTTCGCTTACACATATGTCCTTAATACTTATTTGTAAGCTTACATTACCTGCGAACTCGTTAGTTTCAACATTGAATGCTATATCTACCTCGTCAGAAATATTTAGCCAAAACTCCTCTGGTGATACAGAAAATAGCATTGCTGAAAATTGCTTTCCATCCTTTGCCAAGATTAAGCGAAGATGTCTATTCATACCTACCGGTACTATATCCTCAATAACCATATTTTTGCAAGAAAAAATTGGCGCCGGGTTTGAAACACCATATGGCTCTAGCACAGTTAATTCCTGTGCTAATGATAACGATATTTGGTTTGAATTCAACTCACTATCTATTTCTAATAATCTTTCAGGCTCGCTATCCTTAAAGCATTCCTTGGCATATTCCTCAAGTCTTTCTTTTAATAATGGTAAATTTTTCCTTTTTACAGTTAAACCAGCAGCTAACTCATGCCCACCAAATTTTTCTAGTAAATCAGAGCAAGAGGACAAAGCTTCAACAAGATTCATGCCAGAAACACTTCTTCCTGATCCCTTACCAATTGCCTCAGGATCGTTAGGATCTTCATTCCCCTCAAAGGAAATCAAAATTGAAGGAACTCCATATTTATCTGATACTCTTGATGAAACAATTCCTATAACTCCGTGATGCCATAATGGATTATCTAGAATAATCATACTATTCATAAAATATCCGTTTTCTTCGATAATTTCATATGCTTCTTCTGCTATTTTATTCTCAGTAAATTGTCTTTCTCTATTTATTTCGCATAATTCGGTAGCATATTTTTCCGCAACTGCTTCATTTTTAGATAAAAACAGCTCAACCGCAGTTGATGCAGAGCTAATTCTTCCCGCCGCATTAATTCTTGGCGCTATTGTAAATCCAACAAAGCCAGAGGAAAGCTTTTTCTTTGATTTTGTTTTTACAACCTTGCCATCTCCATTACGACATAGCTTTATAAGAACATCTAAGCCTATTTTATCAGTTTTTTCCGCTCTATTTAAGCCATAAGCAATTATTATTCTATTTTCATCAGTAACTGGCATAACATCTGCAATTGTGCCTATAGCTGTTAGATCGGAATACCCTATAGCAATTCTTTTTGTTGACTCGTACATATCAATTTTTTGGTATGTAGATTCAAGCGCGCATAAAAGCTTGAACACAACACCAACACCAGCAAGATGTGAGAACGGATAGGTAGTATCGTGCCTTTTAGGATTGATTACTGCTATAGCTTCGGGTAGCACATCTGTACATTCGTGGTGGTCGGTAACTACAACATCAATACCACAGCTTTTAGCATATTTTATTTCTTCAATAGCTGTAACGCCTGTATCAACGGTTATAACAAGCTTAGTACCATTTTCCTTTAGCTTGGTCAAAGCATCAATTGATACACCATATCCCTCACCCTTTCTGCAAGGAATATAGTAGCTTACATTTGCACCTAACTTTTCAAGGTATAAATATAATATGCTAACAGATGTTACTCCATCCACATCATAGTCACCATATATTGTAATTTTTTCTTTATTTTCGACAGATGTCAAAATTCGTTCAACTGCTTTATCCATGTCGTTAAGCAAGAACGGATTATGTAAAATCTCTTGACTTTTCTTTAAAAACTTTTCGGCATTTTCGTAATCTCGATAGCCTCTGTTTACTAGCAAGGTAGCCAGTGTTTCAGAGCAACCTAATTCTTGTGAAATGTCAAGAATAATATCATTATCCTTGGCACTTCTCTTTATATGCCATTTTCTTTTTTGTCTTTCACTCATTAATTTTCCTTATTTTTGAATTATTGCTAATGCGACATTTATTCCATCAACGGCAGCACTCATAATTCCGCCTGCGTATCCTGCCCCTTCTCCACAAGGATATACATTATCGCTTCCTAAAAGCGTGTATTTATCATTTCTCATAATACGAATAGGTGCTGATGTTCTAGTTTCAACACCAGTAATTGGAACATCGCTTGCATTGAATCCTTTAATTTTATTTCCAAATTTTTCTATTCCTAGCTTTAAGTAATCACACACAAACTTTGGCAAAATTTGATTTATATCAGATACCTGTGTGTAGCCATTCATATATGTTGGTAAAATTCTTTTCGGCTCATTTATAGATTTTTCGCTATAAAAATCGCCTAATGTTTGTACTGGTGCTCTATAATTTGAGCCAGCCGCTAAAAAAGCCTTTATTTCTAGCTCTCTTTGGAATTCTATTGCCTTATATGGGGTTGAACCGTAGTCCTCTCTATTAACCTGAACAGCTATTGCTGCATTGGCATTTCTGCCGTTTCTTGCATATGTGCTCATACCGTTTACAACTACAGTATTATCTTCACTTTGAGCAGAAACCACCTCTCCGCCCGGGCACATACAGAAGGAATAAACACCCCTATTATTCTCTCTATGCGAAACATTATAGCTTGCTGCTCCAAGCCTTTCATCATTTGCATATTTACCATATAATGCTTCATTTATATCACTCTGTAAATGCTCAATACGAACACCAACAGAAAAGGGCTTTGGTTCAATAGCAACTCCCTTATTCAGCAAATAGGCATAAGTATCCCTAGCACTATGCCCTATTGCAAGAATTATTGATGAGTAGCTAAAGCTACCACTGTTGGTAACAGCAATGCCGTTATCAAATTCTTTTAAGCATGTGTTGTAATAAATTTTCCCACCAAATTTTTCTATTTCTACGGCGATATTTTTTACAACCCCTCTTAAAAGGTCGGTACCGATATGTGGCTTTGCCTTATACATAATATCCTGTGGTGCACCAAACTCGCAAAGTGTTTTTAATACATAAGCACATTTAGGATCGTTAATTCCTGTTGTGAGCTTACCATCAGAAAATGTACCAGCGCCTCCTGCACCAAATTGAATGTTAGTTTTAACATCAAGAACCTTGTTCTTGTAAAAGCTCTCAACAATTGATACTCTTGTATCGACATCAGCGCCACGCTCGATTACAACCGGATTTAAGCCAGCCCTAGCAAGAATAAGTGCGCAAAACATTCCAGCAGGTCCGAATCCTACAACTAATGGTGGATTCTGTGGTTTTTCGCTATTTAATTCTATATTGATTTCTGAGGATGCTAAATATTTAATTCCGTATTTAGCAAGCTCGCATGCAGTAGGTAAATTTTTCTTAACCTCAACCTCGGCACACACAGATGAAACAAACTTAATGGAATCATTATGTCGTGCATCAATCGAACGTTTATAGATGTACATCTTATTTAAAAGCACAAAGGCACGCGTTTTCTTTATACGTGCCTTTGCAATTTCGAATATTTCATTATCCGCTACATCAACGGATGTTTTAATTTGTTCGACTATAATTCTCATGATGCCTTATTAATTGTTATTTTGACATTCGTGGTTTGGCTTTGAACACTTTCTCCTGCATTGTCAGGTAAAATAACATCAACAGAATACTCTTGTTCTCTACCTTCAACTTCATCTATATTCTTGATTTTAGAAAAATCAAGAACAACGCGAATATCATCCTTGTCTATATCGGCAAGTTCTTTATTAATCCCCTTAAGAACTACATCAACATTTAAATTTCCTGATACAGTGTAGCCTGCATCACCAATTTTTTCAACTGAAATATCGTTATATTCTCTTTCTTGTAAAGATGTATCAATTTCCATTACAAAAAGCCATATAACTATTGCAAAGATAAGACAGCTTATAAACGCTATTACATTTCCGACATTGCTTTTCTTAGGAGTTTCATCCTCCATTTCGGTCATAGCGGAAATATCTATCTCGGTAGTTTTTGTAAACTTATCCATAATATCTCCTTAATTCTTTGACTTTACTTTGATTTTTGAGTTGTTTTTCTTCTTTTGCTCAGATGTATTGTTTATTAAAAATTCTTCTAGTCGCTTTTTCATCGTTGCTCTTGTAAAATTTCTATAGATATGTCCCTCATGAGCTATGGAAACTATACCTGTTTCCTCAGATACAACTACTGCTACGCAGTCGCTGTTTTCACTAACACCAATTGCTGCGCGGTGTCTAGTACCTAAATCCTTAATAATATCAGGATTTACTGAAAGAGGCAATAGGCAACCAGCTGAATATAATCTATTATCTCTAACTATTACAGCCCCGTCGTGTAGAGGCGCTTTATTAAAGAATATGTTTTTAATCAAAAACGTACTAACCTGTGCATTAATAACTGTACCTGTCAAAATAAGATCGCCAAGCTTTGTATTTCTTTCAAACACGATTATTGCACCTGTTTTTGATTTTGCAAGGTCAAAAATTGCATTTGAAACCTCATCTATCATTGCAAGAGTTTGTGTATTATTTTTTCTCTCGCCTATGCTTTTAACACCTTTAATGGAATTATCACCCATTTTTTCAAGTGCAGCTCTTAATTCTGGTTGGAAAACAATTACTATTAATACTATTCCCACCTCAAAAATGCTTGTTAAAATAAACTTCATAGCTTTTAGCGATAAAAGTTGACATACAAATAAAAATACTACTAAAAACAAAATACCCAGCACTAACTTACCAGCTCGTCTTTCTTTTACAAAGCGATATGCTATATATAAAACTATAGCTAGGCAAATTATATCAATTACATCGATTATACTAATCATTGTAAAGTATGTTAAAAAGTGATTGAATCTTTCACTTATCCACTCCATATAATTCTCCTAATAATTATTTTAATATTATATAATAGTATAGCACATATTTTAGGCTTTGCCAAGTGTTTTTTAAAATATTTAATAAAAATACCCGTCAAATTTAGATACTCGACGGGTATTTTCAGGATTTCCTTTATCTATTTTTGTTTTGGTTTTGATTATTTTGGTTTTGATTATTTTGCTTATTTTGGTTTTGATTATTTTGCTTATTTTGGTTTTGATTATTTTGATTATTTTGATTGTTTTGGTTTTTGTTTTGATAATTATTCATATTACATTTCCCTTCTAAACGAAATATATTTCGTTTAAAATATTGTTCGTATTTTACTTATCAAATATACATTCAAAACAACTTTATGCCACCAAAATCGTACACATCATTTGGTAATATGCTAAAAATTTTAATATTTTTATTGTCAAGAGCTTTTCTGATTTTTTCAAAATCCGGATGTGTTTTTATATTACCAAAAAAATATGCTGTATCATCAATAATTACACCACTTCCACCAATAAATCCATAATTATAGCCATCTAGTTTTATTCCTTCATTTGAAATTAGAGTTACATCAATATTTTCTTTTTCTAATGCTCTTTTCATTCCCATATCAGCAGTAATGGCATGTTTTTTATCAATCACAAATGTTGAACAAGCCGAATATCCTTGCTTTACATTTATAATCTTATATTCTCTATCTTTGGCATAAGTAAGGATTTCATTGGCAGTATATTTTTCGTTACAAAATAGCGTTTTCCCAATAACTAATACATTTAGAGCAATGTCGTTTGGATATTTTTTCTTACAATCCTTATCTATGATTGTTATTTGATAATTTTTTTGCATTAGCCCCTCAAATAAGCTTACATTATCAAAAAAATAATCTTTATAGCAAAAAACTCTATTATCTAAAACACACAATAACATATCAGCATGAGTTGAAACGGGTAAATCTAGCTTAGAGAAAGGCTTTAAAGGTAAAGCTCTTATTCCTGTAAATTGTTCAAATTTTTTGCTAATCAAGCTACTTAATACAGCAATCATAATTCCTCCAAAATGAAAAAAACACCGTAAAAACGGTGTTTAATTTTCGATTGATTAAGCGCGAGCTACCTTGCCAGAACGAAGACAACGTGAGCATACGTTAACTGTCTTATTAGAACCATCAACAACAGCTTTTACTTTTCTGATGTTTGGTTTCCAAGTTCTGTTTGTTTTACGGTTTGAGTGGGATACATTGTGTCCGAATGATACGCCCTTTCCGCATACTGAACATTTAGCCATTTTAACACCTCCGTTTAAGTAGAAAAACTAAACTACTAAAATTCACGCTATGTATTATAACACAGACTTTTTTTAATTGCAATAGTAAATTTCAAAAATTTTTATTTTTTTGAAATTTTTTTCATAATACTGTCTAAAGATATGCCATATTTGCTTGCAATATCCCTAGCATAGCTTCTTCCATCAGGCTTTTTGCGAGTAATTTTAAAGCTTCTTTCGCCCTCTTCCATTCCAGCGACTAGCGTGTCAATTCTTGCACCACCATCTGAAATGCATTTTTCATTAATCTCATCTAACATTGATGTAAGCTCATGAAGGTGAGTTGAAAAAATTCCTCTACATTTTACCATAGAAAAACCACAAATAACCTCAGAAGCAATATAAGATGCTTCAAAGGAGCCAGTTGAGGATAGTGTTTCGTCAAGTATAACTAGACTATTCTCTGTAATATTATCAAATATTTCGTCTAATCTTGCGCACTCCTCGCCAAGTCGGCCTTTATCAATTGTGTCCTCGCTTCCTGTTGGAAAATGAGTAAAAATCGCATCAACAGGACTAATTACCGCCTTTCTAGCCGGAACAACAATGCCTAATTGTGCTAGAGCAAAGGTTAATCCCACTGCACAAGATATAACAGATTTACCGCCTCTGTTTGGCCCAGATAGAACATAAAATGTGCCGCTTTCATCAAATGAAAAATCGTTTTCAATCATTTTCTCATTTAGTTTTACCGCAACCACAGGATTATAAATACCCTTTACATCAAAGCCTTTATTTTCCATAGGCAATATTTTAGGAAAGCACAACGCGTTTCCAGCATTCTTTAGGCTGTTTACAAGCTCAGTTGCCTTTACTAAAAACTCTATTTCAGGAAGAAGCTTGATTAAAAAGTCAGCATTCTCAAGAACATATGCTTGTACTACTCTTTTCCAAGAGCGCATAGAGGATTTAAAAACTGTATTTAGGGCGTTGTTAAATGCATAATTTAAAGCATTCTGTTGGTTTTCGTTATTGCTTTTATTGAATGGTTGCAAACTCGCTATGCATGTATATTCATCAGTTTTGAAATCAAGTCTTAAGATTTTTTGTAATAAATCTCCAGATTTGAATTTCTCGTTATTAACACTTAATACCCCCGCATTTTCAGGGCGAAGTCTAGCATCGAGATTTACACCGATGGTAACACTTTTCACCTCTCTTACACGAGATGTGAGTTCCTTTAAGCGATTATTTAAGTCGATATAATATTTGCTCTCTGTAAGTTCCTTAACCTTGTCGACGAGCCCTATAAAAGCCTTACTGCTTAACTTTGGCTTAAGAGGTGATAGTTCATTTGACAAAAGCTCCATACAAGACATATATAGCTCTATTTCTGTAATACTATATAAGTACGAATCACTATCATCTGCATCGTTTGATAGCCTTCTTAATTCAGCTATATCAGACAAAATAGGATTGAGCTTTATTAAAACATTACTAAGCTCAGGATTGCTTATCATATCGCCAAAAACCTCTTGACGATATTCAATAACATCCTTGTCCATAGTAAAGAAATCGCAAAGACGGCTAGAACGAAGGTCGATAATTGAATTTAATCCAAGCTCATCTAAAACCTCATTTGATATATTTGGATTGTCAATCCCTTCAATATGCTTTAGATAGTGCTCATTTGAAGGATAAATTAAACTAATTTCCATTTTTATACTCCTAAAAAAGGTTATTTATATTATATTAACATAAATTTTAATATTTGAAAAGACTTTTTATATTGATTTATTTAAAATGTTGTGTTAAAATCCTACTGAGGTGATTTTATGAATAAAATCTATTGCTCTTCTGGGGTTATGGTAGGGAAAATAAATAATAATGACTATACATTAATAACTAAGTATTTTCCACCACTTATAAATAAAGGTTTAATTTATGGCGTAGAATTTATGTTTTCTCATTCATTTTATGATAAATTAGACGATATTTATAATGAAATTTCAAAAAGCCATATTCCGTTTGATATAATGCATTTCGACAAGGAAATTGGTATTATGCTTTCTGAATGTGACGATAGTATATCAAAAAAGGCAATGAAGCTATTAGAAATAAACTGTAGCTTTGCTAAAAGAATTGGCGCTAAAAAGGGCGTTTTTCATTTATGGGGTGGCATAAAAAGTGATAGCCATATTGAATATAACATATCCTTTTTGCCTAAAATTATAGATACCTTTAAGAAATACGACATAGAATTACTCATTGAAAATATTCCTTGCACAGTAAGCTCGGGGCTGTCAGTTTGGCGCAAGCTTTATGGTTATTTGCCAGATATTGGCTTTGTTTTTGATACTCGCTTCGGTGCATTTCATGGAGAAATGGCAGAAATATTCATCGAGCCTATTTGGAAGCATATTAAACATATTCACATAAGTGATTATTCCTCATATCCGAGAAATTTTTCAAAAATCCGTCCAATTTTACATCCTTGCGAGGGAGTTATAGATTTCGAATTTGTGTTTAAAAAGCTTAAGAATATGGGATATAATAGATCTTTTACTCTAGAGTCCCCTGTTTTTGCAGAAAATGAGCCGGATATTTTAAAATTAGAATCAACTCTTGCATATATAAATGAGCATATTAAAAGCCACGATTAATCGTGGCTTGTTTCATTTTTAACCGTAGACGTATCCTTCTTTGAGGCTTTACTCTTTTTTTCTTCCTTTTTGAAATATTTTTCCTTTATTAATCTATTTATTGCTGATAAGAAGACCTTTTTTGTACTTCCATCAGACTTAATAATCCCTAGTATAAATTTAAATTTATCAGATGCGATATCAGATAGTGTAGCTGTGTCGTTTACAGTAACTAGCTTATAAAGTGCCTCGACAAACTCCACTCTTTCCTCCTTGGACATAGAAGCGGTCCATTTATTTAATAAATTATGCACATCTAAGGATGTTTTATCAGGCCCCTCTACTAGCTCGAATTTATTGCTTAAAACCTGCCAATTAAATGCATCATGCTGATACATACCTTTTCCAAGGCTTTTTAAATACACGCAAGTGCCAACGGGATCATAAATCATACCTATTATCGAGCTCCGTGGCAAAAACTTAATAGTTTTAGCCTTTGTTTCTTCGTCATTAATACTTTCAAGAAATTCTGCTCTAAAGCCGGGGCCATCAAAACTAAAAACATTTACTATTTTTTTCTTAACCCTGGCATCTGCAAATAAAGCTGCATATGAGGCTAAATTTCCTCCCTTAGAATGTCCACATACATATAGTTTTTTTCTTGACTTTGCTCCTATTGTGTTTAAATGCTTAACTGCCTCAAGCTGTGCTGGTATAGGTGTATTGAAGGACATATTAAAGTCCTCCTTCCAGCCTACTAGTGTGTCGTCCGTTCCTCTATAGGAAATGCATGCATAATCCTTATTTATTACAAAGCACATTCCACAAAATTGCTTTTCTTCTTCCTTGGAAAAGATATTTAAATAGTGCTTCAATGTTACATCTTTAAATCTTTTAGATGTAGATACCAAATTGAACGTTTCCTTTATTTTATCTTCTGGAATAATCGCACCCATTTTAATATCTTTGTCAAATTTTGAAAAAAATTTCGTTGCTAAATTGTTTAGTGATTCTCCTTTTTCGCTATCGTTCAATATTAATTCAAAAGGAATATATGTTAGCTCAGAAAAAATCAGAGCATCTATTTCATTAAATGGATCGACATCAAAGCTAATATCTCCGCGCCATTTAATATAATCAATTATATTAGACACAAAATCATCTCCTTTATTATATTTTACCATAAGCCATAATATTTTTCAATTATATGATAAAACTTAAATGAAAACTATTTATAAACAAAAATCGCTACTGTCAAATAAGTAGCGATTAATTTATTATGCTTCAGGCTTATAGTAAACCTTCCAGCCAATTGCAGGACGCTTGCCTCTAATAACATCAAGAACATGGTCGTTACCACTTTCAACAACTACCTTTTCTGCCCAAGCATTAATTTCGTCCTCATCTGCATTTGCAAGCTGAATCTTTAAATCATCACATTCGGTAAATGCATTTGCGCCAATTCTTGTAATTGTATTCGGAATTACGAATGTTGTAAAGTTAGAGCCTGAGGAAACCTTTTCAAGCTCAATACCATAGCCACTAAATGCGTTATTCCCAATAGCGACTACAGTACATCCATTGTATTCTGCTGGAATAGTAACATTTTTACCAACAACACCCTTATATCCAACAACTGTAGCAACCCCATTAGAAATAGAATATACTACTCCATTTTCTGCTTCCTTATCACACCAATGCGCGACATAAACACGATTACCAACACTTCCCTTTACTAAAACCATATTCTTTACGATTGGACCATTATTTACTGACCACCCGAGGAATATTTTATTATCTTTAGTAGGAATTGGTAGTGCAAATGTATCATTTATAGTATAGCTTTCCTTTAATCCTGTTGCATTTCCACCATTAAGATTATATTCAACAGTATATGTTTCAAGACTCCATTTTGCAGTTAATGAGGTAACACTTTCGTTTTCAAGTATTCCACTAAACTCAAATAATAATCCATCCTCATTAAACCAACCGTCAAATTTATAACCAAGCCTTACAGGGGCAATCAATGTATAATTGCTTCCTAAAACTACAGTTTGTGTTTCTTGTGATATTTGTCCACCATTTGCATTATAAGTAATAGTTACCTTAATTTCATCCCATTTCGCATATAAGATTAGATCTCCATATGTTCCTTCAGTGATTTCTGTGATAGCATTTTCTAGCTTTTCATCAGTGTACCAACCACCAAAGCTAGAATATTGCTTTTCAGGGCTAAATAATGTAACATTATCCGTAATATAGTAAGTATCAACATTCTCGCTATTATTTACTCCACCATTTAAAATATAAGTGATGGAATATGCTCTTTTTGTCCAGCATGGAATTAATGTTATTGTATCAAACTCAATAGCCCACACACCTGTTGACTGTACTACAATTGCACCATCCTCGGTTTGCCATCCGGTAAAGATATATCCGTTCTTTTCAAGCTTAGGTAAAGTATATTCGTCGCCAACTACAACCACCTTAGTTGTACTGTTACAATCATAGTCAGGCGCATTAAAGGTAATTGTTGTTTCTATTTTTTCTTCTGGGATATCAGTTATAATCCATTTTGCATATACATCAATGCTTTCAGTAGTACCCTTTTCTATTTTTTCAAAAGGCTCCTTGAAATCCGCATCCTTAAACCAACCTGCAAATTCATGAATTACTGTATCAGTATCACTTGTAGCCCATGTTAATTCTTTAAAAATAATCTCATCCTCAACAGTATAGGTTAATGGGTTGGTGTTTTCTCCACCTATTGTGATATAATTAATCGAATACTTTTGGATCTCATATACTGGTTTAATTGTAATATCGCTATCAATATTATAACTTTGTGTAGCATCAAAGGTCGCACCATTATATTGCCATTCAGTAAATTTGTAACCAGCCTTTTTTGGAATGGTTAGGACTGGATTTTCGCCAAACACAACCTCAACTATGGTATCAGTTCCTTCAATTGTGATATTATACTTATTTGCTGTCCATATAGCATTTATAGTAACATCAGAATTAATTGCTTTTGTAAAATCATAATCCCAGCTTAATGTATAACCTGGCTTTAGTGAAACAGGCGCCTCTAAAATTCTGCCCTCCTCGCACTGGATTACAGGCACTTCGCTACCGCCGTTTGTATTAAAGGTAACATTGTAAAGCTTGCTTCTGATAATAATAAATTTATACACTACCTCGTTTTTATTTTTGTCAGTTACCTTTACATAATATTTGTTGCTTCCATTCGATAAAACAACCTCACTATTTACTGTTTTGTCAAAGCTCTCATTATCTGAAATAACGAAAGTTGCATTTTCAGAAACCGTAAACAATGATGATAAATCAAATGTAGAAACATCGGATGAAACCTTTAGGGAATATGCTCCGTCGCTATATTCAAGGTTTGGTGTTTCTATCGATGTATAAACTCCATCATCACCACAGGACACTGCAAAAATAGCAATTATTGCTAAAATTACAGCAAATAAAATTATTTTTAAACTATTTCTCATACTTTTCTCCTTTGTTTTTATACGATTTGATTGTAACATAAGAAAAGTATAAAATCAAGTATATTTTATTTATATTATACTTAGAATCTCTTTATATATTTTTTTATTGGCATCGTCTTTTGCAAATTTTCTTATTCCTTCTTCCATTTGACCTCTTTTTGTATCATTATCTAATATTTCCCTTACCTCATCTGTTAACCTATATAGCTTATCCTCTGTTATTAAGCTAGCACATCCTTTATCAAAGAGCGCTTTTGCGTTTTTGTACTGATGGTTATTTGTTACATTAGGAGATGGAATAAATATAGTACATTTACCACACAATGCAACCTCGGATATTGACATAGCTCCTGCACGACATATTACTATATCGCTAGATGCTAAAACCTCTGGCATGTTGCTTATATAATCATTAATTCTAATGTTTTTAATTTTGTCAAAGCCTTTTTTCTTTACTCTTTTTTGCATTTCGTTATATTCTTTTTTGCCTGTTGCCCAAATTAGTAAAATATCATCTCTATATTTTATAAAATTATCAATTAATTCTATTACAGACTCATTAATTTTAGTGGCGCCAAGAGAGCCACCAAAGCACAAAATGACATACTTTTCCTTAATACTTAGATTATTTCGTGCTTCATTTTTATCAATAGTATAATACCCTTGTCTTAATGGATTACCTGTTCGTATAACCTTGTCTTTACATTTAAAGTAATTCTTGCTTTCCTCAAAATTTACGAAAATTTTATTAACCATTTTTTCAAGACTTTTTATTGCTTTTCCAGGAATCAGATTGGATTCGTGCATCACAGTTTTTATTCCTAGCTTATGCCCTGCATAAATTACCGGGAATGTCGCATATCCACCTGTCCCTACTATAATATCCGGCTGATACTCCTTGATTATTTTCTTGCTTTCATTTATTCCTTTTAAAAGAAGCCTTAAGCATTTTATGTTTTTCAATGATATTGCTCTTTTCAAGCCTATTACATCAATCTGATACTTTTTAAAAGTGATTAATTCATTTTCAATTCCGTTTACAGTTGTTACATAAGCAAGTCTAGTATTTGGTTCATTTCTTAAAAAGGTTTCGGCAATAGCTATATTAGGATATACATGCCCTGCTGTGCCACCACCACAAAATAAAATTCTCATATTAACCTCAAATCTGTCTAGAATATCTTGAAATTGAAAATAGTATTCCCATTTCTGCTAACAAAATAACTAAAGAGCTACCTCCATAAGAAAAAAAGGGTAATGATATTCCTGTATTAGGAATTAAATCAGTTACAACAGCCATATTTAGTAAAACCTGTATAGCTATTTGACTTGTAATTCCAAAAGCGACCAAGGAAGAAAAGGTATCGCTTGCATTAAATGCTATTTTATAGCCTCTTCTAATTAGAAGCAAAAATAGTGTAATTAATATAACTGCGCCAATAAAGCCCATTTCTTCACACCAAATAGTAAATATAAAATCGTTTTGTGGTTCAGATACATAACTATATTTTTGCCTGCTATTAGTATAGCCTAGTCCAAAGAGTCCGCCCGAGCCTATAGCGTATAAGCCCTGGGTCGTTTGCCACTTATCACTTAACATATCAGCGTTGGGGTTTAAAAATGACTCTATTAGCTTCATAGCATAGCTATTTGTAAGTAAAAATAATACACCACCTGCTAAAGCTGTCAAGCCATATACAAGCGACATTTTTTTAATAGACGTACCACCAATAAACAAAACACATAAACCTATTAAAGCTATAATAATTGTACCTGACAAATGCTTTTCAAGCAAAACCAGACCACACGCACCAAATAAAAATATCCCTGGAAATACTATTTCCTTTAAAAGTGTTTTTTTACAATCTTGATTTTTACTTATATACCAGCTTAAAATCAGTATAATACCAAGCTTCATAAGCTCAGACGGCTGAAAGGATAGCGGTGTGCCTGGTATTCCCAACCATCTTTTTGCAACGCCCTCAGAAAAGCCACCAAATAAAACTATAACAAGTAAAACAAAGCAAGTAACATAAAATCCTACTGATGTTTTTTTATATAGATTAATTGGCAATCTTGATGTAACAAGCATTACAATTAATCCGATAATTAAAAATATAATCTGTCTTTTTATGTAATATGCACCATCATTATAATGTGATTGTGCATAAGGATAGCTCGCACTAAAAATCATTAGTGTTCCTAATGTTAAAATTATACTTAAAAGCATTAGTAATTTAAAATCAATAGGCGGCAGCTTTTTCTTTATTTTTTCTGCATTTTTATTATATAATTCAGTTTTCATAAATTACCTAAACCTAAATATGCAATAACGCAAAAGAATGCATTAACTAATGTAAATAAAACAACAATTTTTATTTCGCTTAATCCACTTTTTTCAAAATGATGATGCAAGGGGGCCATTTTAAAGATTCTCTTTCCGTGAGATAGTTTAAAATATCCAACCTGTAGAATATCTGATAATGCTTCAATTATAAACACAAATCCATATATCAAAACCAATAGCGGATTATTAATTACAAAAGAAAACGCAACTACTATAGCCCCTAAAAACAGCGATCCGGTATCACCCATGAATATCCTTGCGGGATACAAGTTGAATGTTAAAAAGCCTATAGTTGAGCCTAATAATACAGCCCCAATGACAGTGGCAGTTAAGCTATCCGTAGCCGTAAATGATACAAAGGCAATAAATAAGCCTACGGTTAAAGAAACTGATGATGCTAAGCCATCTAATCCATCAGTTAGATTAACGCTATTTACAACACCACAAAGTAATAAATAAGCTAATGCATAATACAATATTCCTAATTCTATATTTACATTGAAAAAAGGTATATATAAGCTTGTGTTAATTCCGTAAGTAAAATTTAATGATGATAAAAATAGGATTGCTACAATAGATTGATATAAAAATTTCATTTTAGGTGTCAATCCTTCGTTTTTAGCTTTACGCATTTTTGCAATATCGTCAATCAGGCCAATTAGTGCGTTTAAAATTGCGAAGCAAAAAATATTAATTAACAAAACAAGATCCTTAATTACAAAATGCTTATAAAACGTAATAATCGTAATAACTAATGCCAAAACGCTTGCTATTATAAAGGAAAGTCCACCCATAGTTGGTGTTCCCTCCTTGTTTTTATGCCACCTTGGTCCTATTTCAAGTATTTTTTGCCCAATTTTTTTAGATTTTAAATAAGGAATTAATTTTATTAAAATTACAATAGTTAATGTTATTGTTATTAAAAAGCAGGTTAAAAAAACATATAGCTTATTCATTTTTTATCTCTTTCATTTCTTCAACAATTTTTTCAAGCTTTAATGCTCTACTAGCTTTAACTAAAATTACATCATTTTCATTAAGACGGTTCATTATAATTTTCGCCATTTCTTTTTTATCATTACAAATTATTCCACCAGAATATCCATCTGTAAGATATTTTGCGTATTTGCCAATTGCAAATAAATTTTTAATGCCTAAATCCTTAGCTAGCTCACCTATTCTATAGTGATATTCTTGTGAGGTCTCCCCGATTTCAAGCATATCGCCAAGCAATAAATATGGTGTTAAATTTTTAATTTCTGCATATTTTTTTAGAGAGAAAATTGCACCCTTTACACTTTCATATGAGGCATTGTAACAATCCTTAATTATTGTAATGCCTTTTATTTGAGTTGTTTCCTCATGCATATTTTCCCCCTTATATTTCCGTAGTCCTTGCTTAATTTGCTCGTTAGATAAACCACATATTACTCCCACTACGATAGCAAACAATGCATTATGCACATTGTTAATATTAAAAGTGCAAAGCTCAATATCATTTATTGTAATATTCTTGTATTTTATTGAAAATTTTAGCCCATTCTCATAGTAGCACACATTAAAATATTCAATATCTCTTCCAATAAAAATAGGCTCAACATTTTGATAGCTATATGTTATAAATCTTTTTTCGTATGGTATTATTACGTATTTTTTAGTGTTATTAATTATCTCTGTTTTTGCTTTAAAAATATTCTCTTCGCTTCCTAGCATTTCTAAATGTGATGTGCCACAATTTGTAATAATTGAAATATTTGGCTGTGCTATATACGATAACCAAGCTATTTCTCCTTGAGACCTCATTCCCATTTCAACAACGCAATAGTCGTTATTTTCTACTGATAATAGAGTTTTAGCAACTCCTATTTCATTATTTTCATTTTTATAGGTGCTTAAAACACTATACTTTTCCTTTAAAACTAAGGCTAGCATTTCCTTTACCGTAGTTTTGCCAACACTACCAGTTATTCCTATTACATTTGTTTTTTGACTAAAAGCTTTAGCAAGCAAGCCAAATGCTTTTTTAGTGTCATTAACAACAATTATTGGTATTTTAGAATTTATATATTTATCGGTGATTACAAGTCTACATTTTTTCTTAATAGCATCATCTATAAATTCGTTACCGTTAAAACTACTACCCTTTAACGCGACATAACAAGTATTATTATAAAAATTCTCTCTTGTGTCAGTAGAAATGTATTCTATAACATCATTATTACCAAATAGACGATTTTTTAGTATTTTTGCTATTTCCTTACTAGTAGTATTTGGAATTTTATACATTTTTTAATGCTTCCTCAACAATTTCTCTTTCATTAAAATAGTGCTTACCTGTTTTATCAATTTCGTATTTTTCGTGTCCTTTGCCAAGTAATAGCAGAATTTCGTTATCATTAAGCTTTCTTGTAGCGAATATTATAGCCTCTTTTCTATTTGGTATTATATAGTGAGGCTTATATTTATCTACTCCAACAATTATATCTTTTATGATATCAATTGGCTCCTCTGTTCTTGCATTATCTGATGTGATAATTATTTCATCACAATGCTTTGATGCAATTTTTCCCATTATAGCTCTTTTGCTTTTATCCCTGTCACCGCCGCAACCAAACAATGCTATTATTCGTTTATTCCTAAAAATTGATTTTATTGATAAAATAACATTTTTCATAGCCTCAGGTGTGTGCGCATAATCAATATAAATATTATTTTTTATTCTTTCTAGTCGACCACATATATTTTCACACGATAAAACGCCCAATTTTATAGCTTCGCTACCGATGTTTAATAATTTCGCACATGATGCTGCAAGCATTACATTGTTTGGCACAAATTTGCCACAAAGGCTTGTTGATAGTTCTATATTTTCCCCTTGAAAGTTAGCTGAAATACTACAACCTGTGTCTTTGAATTCTATATAATCTGCACAAAAGTCAGTTTTTGATTTTAAAGAAACAGTATACGCCTTTGGAAACTCTTTTTTAATTTTTTGACCATATTCATCATCTATATTTATTATGCTTTTTTTACACATTTTAAACAAATTTTTTTTACTTTCAAAATAATGATTTAGATTTTTATGATAATCTAAATGCTCTGGCGAAAAATTGGTAAATGCTCCTATATAAATATTGGCACCAGATAGCTTACACTGATTTAATGCATGAGAGGATGCTTCCATTACCACATATTCAACGCCCTTCACTTTCATTTTATAAAAAAGGCTATATAGTACGGCCGGATCTGGTGTTGTCATTGATGATGGAATATCACTTACCTCAGATCCGCCATTTGTTTCACATACACTATCATTAATTAGACATTCTATTGTAGAAATCAATCCACAGCTTTTATTAGCTTTTCGTAAAATCGAATATAAAATATAAGCACTAGAGGTTTTTCCATTTGTTCCTGTAATAGCTATTACCCTTAAGTCCTTTGTTGGATTATTGTAATATGCACTCCACATTTTAGACAACGCTTCTCTGGCATTTTGCACATATATATATGGTATATTAAAGTTGGTATTGCTTTTATCTGAAATTATAATAGTTGCGCCATTATTTATGGCTTCATTTATATAATTATTTCCGTCCCTTTTTTCTCCATTTATAGCAACAAATATATCTCCTTTATTTACACATCTTGAATCTGATACTATTTTGTTTATTTCAATATTTAAATCAACATTAAAGCACTTTATTTTTACATCCTTTAGTAATTCATAAAGCTTCATATTAATCCTTCTCGTCAGTATATAGTATGGTTATCGTAACAACTTCGCCCTTCTCATAAGATGTGTCAGCCATAGGAAATTGTGATGTCACAAATGCGCCTTGCCCTACTGCAAAATTAGTTGCGCCCTCTATTTTAACATTAAAGCCATAACTTGCTAAAATCTTGTTTGCCTCCTCAGCTGTTTTGCCAACCACATTAGGGACTTGATTATGAGTTGTTGCGCTATCATTTGTATAAATTAAAATTTTACCTGTTTTTTTGTAAATTATACTATTTGATTTTGGCATTTGACCAGTCACAAATTCACCGTCACCTATTATTTCATATTCAATTTCTTGATTTTTTAAAAGCTCTATCGCTTCACTTACACTCATATTATCTATATTTGGTACTTTTATTTGCTCGTGCTCCTTATCAGCTTCGTTAAAGGTCGCCTTAATCCCTAAATACGGTAAAATAAGCTCCATAAGATTTGATACATATGGAGCAGCAACAACGCTACCGTATTTACTACCTACGCTTGGTTCATCAACTATTATAATCACTGCGACCTGTGCATCCTCTGACGGAGCATAAGCAACGCACGAAGAAACTCTATACGATGTGTTACCACTAGCATCATACTTATCCTTTTTTTCAGATGTACCTGTTTTAGCAGCTATGCTATAGCCTGCCACATAAGCATTTTTAGCACCACCAGCACCATCAACACCTTCCTTTAATATTTGCGATATTGTTTTACTTACCTCATCGCTGATTACTTGCTCTCCCTTTTCTTCCTTATATTTATATATAGTATTACCCTCATTATCTACGATTTCCTTAAGTAAATGAGGCGTTACCAAATAGCCACCGTTAGCTACTGCGCTTATTGCCCGGAGTTGCTGAATAGGTGTAGTTTTAAAGGTTTGGCCAAAAGAATAAACAGCTAATGAAACATTTGAAAAATCATTATAACTATGATAATAACCACTTGATTCTGATGGTAAATCTATTCCTGTTTTCCCTGCATATCCAAATCTTTTAAAATATTCATAAAATTTATCCTTACCTATTCTTGATGCTAGTGTCATCATTGAAGGATTACATGATTGCTGTAATGCCTCAGCAAAGGTAACTGTTCCGTGCCCTGTTCTTTTATGACAGCTTATTGCTCTATAAAAACCATCTATTTTAAGTGAACCAGAGCAATGAAAACTGTTGCTTAAGTTTGCTACCCCTTCTTGTAAAGAAACCGATGTTGTAATTAGCTTAAATGTTGAGCCCGGCTCATAAAGCTCTGTTACCGCTTTATTGTTCCACATGGTAAATAGTAGATTTAAATATTCGTTTTTATATTCCTTAGTTCCTTTTTCATAATTATCTAATTTTGCTTGTGATAATTTATCAAGTATATATGGCTCATTTAAATCAAAATCAGGATAAACTGCCATTGCATAAATTTCGCCTGTTTTCGGATTCATTACAATGCCAGCAGCCCTATTTTGCGCACCAGACTCAACTGCAGCAAGCTCTAACTGTGATTCTAGCTGATACTGTATATATAAATCTATTGTAGAAACAAGATTATAGCCATCCTCAGACTCGATATATTTTTCGTATTGAAACGGCATTTCTCCACTTTGGGCGTTTTGTGCAGTTATATATTTTCCGCTTGTTCCCTCTAAGATGTTATTATATACTCTTTCAAGCCCATAAATTCCTATCCCATCAGCATTTACAAACCCTAATGTGTGTGCAGCTAAATTCGTATATGGATAATACCTCTTGGCACTTGCGTTAAGCTGAATTTGCTCCGTTAAGTTATTCTTATCAATAAACTCTCTTATCTTGTTTGTAGTGTCCTTATCAAGTGATTTATGTATAATTTGATATTTATAGCCAGTTTTTTTAGCTTTATCTAAAACCGTTTCATATTTTACGCCTGTTATTTCTGAAACATTTTTAGCTATAAATTCAGGGTTTTCTATATTTCTTGGTAGTAAATATAATACCCATACCGTTTTATTGGTTGCTAAAACAGTTCCGTTTCTGTCAATAATATTTCCTCTTAAGGGATTTACCTTTGTTTCGACTGTAAGCTGGTCTAAAACATCATTTTGATAACCATCATATCCTAATATTTGTAGTTTGAATAATGCAACTACAATTAAAATACAAGCTAGAGAAAATGATATTAAAAGAATTATTGCTCTTTTCATCATTTTCGTTGAAATTTTATTAATATTCATACTCACCTCTTTTAGTTCTTTACATATTAAATATATTAAGTATAAAACAAAAAAAGACTCGCATTTTTTAATGCGGTCTTTTATGTTATTGTATTATCCTATCACGCCTGTAGTTAATAGAAGTAAAACCATTGTTGCAATTGCTGTAAATATTACTGATGCAATTGGGAATTCCTTTCTTGAAAAGTCTTCCTTAACAATTTCATACGATGATGTTGTTTCAGTTTTAGGCTCAACTCTTCTTTCGTTGATTTTCATATATCTAGTTTTAGGTGTATTATCTTTATGTGTTGCTTTAGTTTTCTTTGCATTTTTCATTTGATAAATGCTTGTCCTATCTTTCTTATGGGACTTAGAAGAACTATAATTCTTCATTGTTGTACCGTACATAACCAAACTCCTTTCAGATTTTTTCTGCTACTCTCAGTTTTGCACATTTGGAGCGAGAATTAATATTAAGCTCGTCCTCAGTGGCTATTATAGGTTTTTTATTAACTATCTTTATTTTAGGCTTATTTCCACATACACAAATTGGGAAATCCTTTGGACAGGTACAGCCTTGTGAAAATTCATTAAATGCTGTTTTTACTATTCTGTCCTCAAGTGAATGGAAGGTTAGTATTACTATTCTTCCTCCCTCGTTCATTTTTGCAACTGCTGAATCAATTGCGGGTCTTATTACATCAAGCTCTTTATTTACTTCTATTCTTAAAGCTTGAAAGGTTCTTTTGGCAGGATGCTGAGCCTCTTTTTTAGCTGCAGCTACTGGAATTGCACTTTTTATAATGCTTGCTAATTCAAAGGTTGTTTCAATTGGCTCTTTTTCTCTTGCACTAATTATTTTTCGAGCGATTTGAGAAGCAAATTTTTCCTCGCCATAATCTCTTATTACTCTCTTCAAATCAAATTCAGAATATGTATTTACTAGCTCATATGCAGAGAAAGGGGAGCGTGGGTTCATACGCATATCAAGCTTTGCGTCACTATTATACGAGAACCCACGCGCTGGTGTGTCTAGCTGGTGAGAGGAGACACCTAAATCTAATAACACACCGTCGATATGGTCAATATTTAAATCTTCAAGTATGCGTCCAAGCTCAGAGAAATTGCTTTTCACTAGAATTGAACGCTCCTTATAGCTCTCAAACCTTTTTGTACATGCTTCGATTGCTTCGTCATCCTGATCGATTGAAATAAGCTTTCCTGTTGTGAGTCTTTTCAAAATAGCTTCAGAATGATTTCCACCACCTGCTGTACCATCTACATATATTCCGTCTTCTTTTATATTCAAGCCCTCAATGCACTCATTTAGCATTACAGGAAAATGCGAAAACTCCATTTTATACTCCTTAGAAGCCTATTTCCATCATCATTCTAGTTAGTTCCTCGATATCAACTTCCTTATTCTTTTCATCGAGGATTTCTGGTGACCAAATTTCAAGATGGTTACCTACACCTAAAAACAGCGCATTTTTTTCAAGTCCTGCTCTATCCTTTAAGAACTGTGGTAAAACAATTCGTCCTTGTGAATCAAGCTGAACATCGACTGTGTTTGAACATATTTCACGGATAAAATATTGATATTGTAAAGTGGGGAGCTTAGAAACCTTCTTTTGTAATTCCTCCCATTCTAAGTCAGAATATACTAAAATACATTGATTCATAAGCTTGTTATATGTGATTTTAAAGCTATTTCCAAGAGCATCCTTATACTTTGCGGGTATGAATACTCTATTTTTTGCATCAATTGTATGCTCATAACGACCGTAAAGCATTGATTTTCTCCTTTAAACTCCACTTTAATGTTCAAGTTAACCACTTTTCACCACTTTGATGTTTTTATTATATACTATGCTTTTAAAAAAATCAATATCTTTTTTAAAATTTCTTTATATTTTTGTAATTTTTTCCAAAATAGTTACATATATTTATTTTTTTGCAAAAAAAGAACCTATCTTTTATAATAGGCTCTTTGAATTATGAATTTTTCGTTAATTTTGATTTTGTATATACATTTCGTTGATTTTTTCTAATGCGTTTTTGTGCACATAATTTTCTATGCTTTCGCCATTATTTAATAAATCTCTTACTAGAGTTGAGCTAATTTCGCTGAATTTCTCGTCACACACTAAAAATGTTGTTTCAAAGCCACTGTCGTATTCCTTCATTATATTAGCGAGATTTTTTTCATACTCTATTTCCTGTTCATTTTTTATTCCTCGAATAATTTGTGTAATATTCATTTTATGCATATAATCAACAGTTAATCCATCGTATGCATCTGCTACTACATTTTCGTATTCACCAACCGACAATTCAATTATTTGCTTACGTTGCTCCAAGGTAAACATATGCTTTTTGTTTGCATTTACAAGTGCAACAACATAAACCATATCAAATTTTTCCGAAGCCTGTCTTACAAGCTCACAATGTCCAATTGTCATTGGGTCAAAGCTTCCTGTTACTATTGCGTTCATTTTAATCCTCCAAGATAGGTCTTAATATTGTGATATATGATATTGAATATCTTGATTGCTTTTGAATTTCAAATTTTCGCTTTAGCTCCTCTTTGTTTTCAAAAATATCATCTTTGCCACTCTCACAAACGACAAAAGCGCCATTATTTAACGCATTTGCCTTACATAGAAGCTCAAGCACATCGGCGATCACTCCGTCCTTATATGGTGGGTCAATAAAGACTATATCATATTTTTCCTTACCTGCAATTCCTTGTATCATTTGCTTATAATCACAGGTTGAAATTCTGCATTTTTCAAACAATCTCGCTTTTTTAGCATTTCTAATTACAATGTCAGTTGCATCACGTGATACATCAGAAAATGTTGCTTTTTTTGCGCCTCTGCTTAATGCTTCAAGCCCCAATTGACCACTTCCGGCAAATAAGTCTAGCACCATAGCGCCCTCAATATCAAATTGGAGCATAGAAAATACTGCTTCCTTTACTCTTTGTGAGGTTGGTCTTGTAATTTCTCCCTCAAGAGTTTCTAAATTCATTCCTTTTGCACTGCCTGTTATAATTCTCATTTTAATTTCCCTTTAAATATTCTAATATTTTTTCAGCATCAGTTTTGCTTATTCCTTTGACCTTTGCAATCTCATCAATGCTTGCTTCTCTTAATGCACTTAATGTTTTAAAGTGTGACAAAACTACTTTGGCTTTTTTGCTACCTATTCCTTTTATGTTTTCAAGTGACGAATGCCTTAAGGTTTTTCTTTTTGCATTATCCATTTTAGAAACAGAAAAA
Organism: Clostridia bacterium; assembly: GCA_017625915.1. Lineage (GTDB taxonomy): Bacteria > Bacillota > Clostridia > Oscillospirales > CAG-272 > RGIG2000. The sequence continues at coordinate 11,629 of JAGAJV010000038.1, read as the reverse complement.
CGGTGAACTTCTTCCTGTAGCTTATAAACAAATACAAAAACTGATTGCTCCTTTGCTATACTTATTTCTTGGCTTTCTGTCACTAATGTTCTTGTTTTATGATGTTCATCCTTTACCATACCAAATACAGGAATATCTATATTCATTTCCTTGAATATGTCCTTAACTGCACTAACATGCGTCATTCCACCGTCAAGTAAAATAAGGTCAGGCATTTTTGAAAAGCTTCCTGTTTTATCAGACAAATGCTCGATTCGCCTTTTAAGTGTTTCTCGCATTGCAGAATAATCGTCTGCTCCGTTTTGATTTTTAATTTTGAACACTCTGTAATCGCTTTTTAAAAGCTTTCCATCCTCATAAACAATCATTCCCGCTGTAATGTGCTCATTTCCAAGATTGGAAATATCATAGGACTCGATTCTATTAGGAACAATGTCAAGTGATAGCATTCTTGAAAGCTTAACTAAAACCTTGTTGTCTTGCTCCATTTTGTTCTTATACTGCTTAGCTTGCTCTTCTGCATTTTTAGTTACCATTTCACAAAGCTTTTTTGTATCACCTTTTTTAGGTATTCTTATCTTTATAGCTCTTTTGGAAATGCTTCTTAAATATTCTTGAACTAAAGATAGTTCCCCATCATCAAAATCAAAGCCTAGTAATATTTCACTCGGTATATATTCTCTTTTTGAATACAAGTCTGTTATAAAATGAGACATATATTCAAAGTCGTCGCTTGTTGCAATCTCAGACGCACCATAAACATATGTATCACTGTCGGAAATAACACCTGAACGAATATAAAATAAAGATATACTTGTCGAAAGATCATCAGAGTAGGTAGCTATTATATCAAACTCATCATCAGGTGAGCCAACCACCTTTTGACCGTCTCTTAATCTTTTTAATGCCTCAATGCTATCTCGACATCTTGCTGCGTCCTCAAATCTCTCTTTTTCGGCATAAGCAAGCATTTGATTAGTTAAATTGTCAACTGCTTCCTTTATGTTACCTCTAAGTACATTTGAAGCGCATTGCATTACTTTATAATAGTCTTCTTGTGAAATAGTGTTATCGCAAGGAGCGACGCATCTTCCTATTTGTTTATATATGCAAGGCCTTTCCTTGCCGATATCTCTGGGAAAGCTTCTTTTGCACATAGGGATACCTAACGACCTTTCAAGCGTCCCAATTACGCCAAAAACAACGGACATTCCTGAATAAGGTCCGTAATACTTTGCCCCATCGCTTAATCTTTTTCTAGTCATGCTGATTCTAGGATATGCTTCATTCATGGTAAGCTTAATATATGGATAAGATTTTGAATCCTTTAAAAGAATATTATATTTTGGTGTATATTGCTTTATTTTAACATTTTCAAGAGCTAATGCTTCAATTTCAGTATCGCAAAAAATAGTTTCAAAATCATCAACTAAGGATACCATTCTTTTTGTTTTCATATTAGCATCGGTTGAAAGATGAAAATATTGTGATACCCTATCCTTCAAGGAGCGAGATTTACCAACATATATTATTTTGCCATTTCTATCCTTCATCATGTAAACACCAGGCGCACGAGGTAGCTGTGAAGCTTTTTTTCTTAGATACTCAAGTTTTTCGTTGGTCATCGTATATCTCCTTCCCAAAATAATTAAATAGGCGACAGTCTAAGACTATCGCCAAATCATATGTAAAATTAGTCGTTTAACTCATAAGTAATAAGCTTTTCAAGACCATCAATAGCTTCAGCCTCGTCTTCACCATCAGCTATAACAGTTAAAACAGTACCCTTTACAATCCCCATAGAAAGAACACCGAGTAAGCTTTTAGCATTTACTCTTCTATCTTCCTTTTCGATCCAAATAGATGCCTTATAAGAATTTGCCTTTTGAATGAAGAAGGTAGCAGGTCTTGCGTGCAAGCCAACATCATTTACAATTGTAATATCGCGTGATAACATAAAACTCTCCCCTTTTAGTCGGTTTGGCATAAAAAATAAATATCGAAAGTTATTATATCAAACATTTTTTGAAAAATCAATAGTTTTTTTAATTTTTTTATTTTCTTTTTATTATTTAATATTTTTCTAAATAATACTTGAAATTATACAAGTTTTAATATATAATATATGAAATAAATATTTTTGTTAATTTTTCTTCATTATGAAAGGATTTTAGATATGAACAATACTGAAAAGACAATGGAAAAGGTTGTTGCTTTATGCAAAACAAGAGGCTTCGTTTATCCTGGCTCTGAAATTTATGGTGGTCTTGCTAACTCTTGGGATTTTGGTCCTTTAGGCGTTGAATTTAAAAACAACATTAAAAGAGCTTGGTGGAAAAAGTTTGTAAGAGAATCAAAATACAATGTAGGTCTTGATAGCGCAATTTTAATGAATCCACAGGTTTGGGTAGCATCAGGACATGTTGGCGGCTTCTCTGACCCACTTATGGACTGTAAGCAATGTAAGACAAGACATCGTGCAGACAAGCTAATCGAGGATTGGGCTGCCGAAAATAACGATAGCACAAATCCAGCTACAATGTCCAACGAGGAAATGTTCTCTTTTATAAAGGATAAGAAGATTGTTTGCCCTTCTTGCGGTAGTGGTGACTTTACTGACATTAGAAAGTTTAACCTTATGTATAAGACATTCCAAGGCGTAACAGAGGATTCCTCATCTGAATTATATCTTCGTCCAGAAACTGCACAAGGTATTTTTGTAAACTTTAAAAATATTGCAAGAACAACAAGAAAGAAGCTTCCGTTTGGTGTTGGTCAAATTGGTAAGTCCTTTAGAAATGAAATTACCCCAGGTAACTTTATTTTCCGTATTCGTGAGTTTGAGCAAATGGAGCTTGAATTCTTCTGTAAGCCCGGAACTGACCTTGAATGGTTTGCTTATTGGAAGGACTATTGTGCTAACTTCCTATATAATCTTGGTATGAAGAAGGAAAATCTTAGACTTCGTGACCATGATCCCGAAGAGCTTTGCTTCTATTCTAAGGCTACAACTGACTTTGAATACCTATTTCCATTCGGTTGGGGCGAGCTTTGGGGCATTGCTGACCGTACAGATTACGACTTAACACAGCACGCTAATCTTTCAGGTGAAAACATGGAATACTTTGATGCTGAAACAAACGAAAAATATGTTCCATATGTTATTGAGCCATCACTCGGTGCTGATAGAGTAACTCTTGCATTCTTAGTTGAGGCTTACGACGAAGAGGTTGTTGGTGAAAACGATGTTCGTACAGTTCTTCACTTTCACCCTGCCCTAGCTCCTGTAAAGGCCGCTATTCTTCCACTTTCTAAAAAGCTTTCCGATAAGGCTTCTGAAATATATGAAAATCTTTCAAAGTATTTCAATGTTGACTTTGATGAAACAGGCTCTATCGGTAAAAGATATAGAAGACAAGACGAAATCGGTACGCCATTCTGCATCACTTACGACTTTGAGTCTGAGACTGATGGCTGCGTAACTGTTCGTGATAGAGATACAATGGAGCAAGTAAGACTTCCAATTAGCGAGCTCAAGAATTATATTGAAGAAAAATTAAGATTTTAAGGTTGACAAATAAAAAAGTTAGTGTTAAAATCAATATTGTATAAATGCTACGAAGGAGACAGTAGCTATTGATAAAAGGTTTTAGCGAGTCGGTGATGGTGTAAGACCGATACGAGTAGTCAATATGTGAATATCACTCCAGAGCTTCACGGCGAAATTAGTAGCCGTTGACGGCATCTCACCGTTATATGAGACACATATTGTAATGTATGTTGACAAGTGATGAGTTAATTTTTATCCCTTCTTGTACATACAAGAAGGGATTTTTCATTTTAATCAAGAAAGGATTTTTAAAAATGTACGATAAGGTTTCTACTAATCTAAACTTTGTTGAAAGAGAAAAAGCAACTGAACAATTTTGGAAGGATAATGCTATTTTTGAAAAAAGTATAAAAATGCGTGAAAACTGTCCTTCTTACACTTTTTATGATGGTCCTCCAACTGCAAACGGTAAGCCTCATATTGGACACGTTCTAACTCGTGTTATTAAGGATATGATTCCAAGATATAGAACGATGAAGGGCTATATGGTGCCAAGAAAAGCTGGATGGGATACACATGGTCTTCCGGTTGAATTAGAAGTTGAAAAGCTACTTGGTCTTGATGGCAAGGAGCAAATTGAAGAGTATGGTCTTGACCCATTTATTGCAAAGTGCAAGGAAAGTGTTTGGAAATATAAAGGAATGTGGGAGGACTTCTCCTCAACTGTTGGCTTCTGGGCTGATATGGATAACCCTTATGTAACATATAGCAACAACTTTATTGAATCCGAATGGTGGGCACTAAAGCAAATTTGGGATAAGGGACTTCTTTATAAGGGCTTTAAGATTGTTCCTTATTGCCCACGCTGTGGTACTCCTTTATCCTCTCATGAGGTTGCACAGGGCTATAAGTCTGTTAAGGAGCGCTCTGCTATTGCAAGATTTAAAATTGTAAACGAGGATGCATATTTCCTAGTTTGGACAACAACTCCATGGACTTTACCTTCTAACGTAGCGCTTTGTGTAAACCCCGACGAGGATTATTGCAAGGTAAAGGCAGCTGACGGTTACACCTATTATATGGCTAAGGCTCTTCTTGATAAGGTTCTCTCACCTTTAGCTAAGGAAGAGGGACAAAAGGCATATGAAATTTTTGAAACCTATAAGGGCAAGGAATTAGAGTATAAAGAATACGAGCCATTATTTGCTTGCGCAGGCGAAAGTGCTAAAAAGCAAAATAAAAAAGCTCACTTTGTCACATGCGATGGTTATGTAACTATGGAAGATGGTACAGGTATCGTTCATATTGCTCCTGCATTTGGTGAGGATGACTCTCGTGTAGGTAGAAATTATGATTTACCATTTGTACAGTTTGTAAATGCAAAGGGTGAAATGACTAAGGAAACACCTTATGCTGATATGTTTGTTAAAAAGGCCGATCCTGTTATTTTACAAGATCTTTCAAAGGAAGGAAAGCTATTTGATGCTCCTAAGTTTGAGCACGATTACCCATTCTGTTGGAGATGTGATTCACCACTAATTTACTATGCAAGAGAATCTTGGTTTATCAAGATGAGCGCAGTTCGTGACAATCTAATTAAAAATAACAATACAATTAACTGGATCCCAGAATCTATCGGTAAAGGACGCTTCGGCTCTTGGATTGCAAATGTTCAGGACTGGGGACTTAGCCGTAACAGATATTGGGGTACTCCTCTTAATATCTGGGAATGCGAATGCGGTCACAGACATTCTATTGGTTCGATTGAAGAATTAAAGTCAATGTCTGATAATTGTCCTGACAATATTGAGCTCCATAGACCATTTGTTGATAATGTAACTATCAAATGTGAAAAATGTGGCGGTCAAATGAAGCGCGTGCCCGAGGTTATTGACTGTTGGTTTGACTCTGGAGCTATGCCTTTTGCGCAGCATCACTATCCATTTGAAAACAAGGATTTATTTGATAGTCAATTCCCCGCTGACTTTATTTCCGAGGCTGTAGACCAAACAAGAGGCTGGTTCTATTCTTTGCTTGCAATTTCAACACTCATTTTTGATAAGGCTCCATATAAGAATGTAATTGTCCTCGGACATGTTCAAGATGAAAATGGACAAAAAATGTCCAAGTCAAAGGGTAATGCAGTTGACCCATTTGAAGCACTTGAATCATATGGTGCTGATGCTATTAGATGGTACTTTTACACAAACTCTGCTCCTTGGCTTCCAAACCGTTTCCACGGTAAGGCGGTTATTGAAGGACAAAGAAAGTTCATGGGTACTCTTTGGAACACATATGCGTTCTATGTTCTATATGCAAACATTGATAAATTTGACCCAAGCAAGTATTCATTAAAGGATTGTAAGCTTTCCGTAATGGATAAATGGCTTCTTTCCAGAATGAACTCTATGATTAAGGAAGTTGATTCTTGCCTTGAAAATTACAAAATTCCAGAAGCAGCAAAAGCACTTGATAGCTTTGTTGACGAGCTTTCTAACTGGTATGTAAGACGTGGACGCGAAAGATACTGGGTACAAGGTTTAACTGACGATAAAATTAGTGCTTATATGACGCTTTACACCGCACTTGTTACAGTTGCAAAAGCTAGTGCTCCAATGATTCCATTTATGGCTGAGGATATTTATAGAAATCTTGTATGTAATATTTACAAAGATGCCCCAGAAAGCGTTCATTTATGCTCTTTCCCAGAGGTAGTTGAAAACGCTATTGATACTGAGCTTGAAGAAAATATGGAAGAGCTTCTTAACATTGTTGTTATGGGTCGTGCTGCCCGTAATGGTGCATCATTAAAGAATCGTCAGCCACTTGCAACAATGTATATAAAGGCTAAAAAATGTCTACCAGAATATTGTACCGAAATTATTGAGGATGAGCTTAATATTAAGAGTGTATCCTTTGTTGACGATATGTCTGCTTTCTCTTCTTATTCATTTAAGCCACAGCTCAAAACTGTTGGTCCTAAGTATGGTAAATTCTTAGGTCAAATTAGAACAATTCTTTCCGAGCTTGATGGAAATAAGGCAAAAGCTGAGCTTGATGCAAACGGCGCAATTAAGTTTGATGTGAACGGAACTGAAATTGTGCTTTCAGAGGAAGATTTACTAATCGATATCAAGCAAAAGGAAGGCTACTTCTCTGTTTCAGATAAGTATGCTACGGTTGCTCTTGACTGCAACCTTTCAGACGAGCTTATTGAAGAAGGCTATGTAAACGAGGTTGTAAGCAAGCTTCAAACAATGCGTAAGGATTCAGGCTTTGATGTTACAGACCATATTACTGTTTATGTAAATGGAAACAATAAGATTGAAAGCTATGTTAAGGCCAATGAGACTGAAATTTCAAAAATTGTTCTTAGCGATAAGATTGTTTACGGCGAAAACGGAAGCGGATCTAAGGATTGGGATATTAACGGTGAAAAGGTAACCCTATCTGTTGAAAAAATCTAATATGCAAAAACTTCTATTGCGACCGCAATAGAAGTTTTTGTTTTAATAAATATTAGTTATGTGAATTTGAATTTTATTATTCATAATCGATATTTCGCTTCCTTGAGCTAGCTCTGTTTTTCCGTTTAATAGGAAGGTATTGTCCTTGTAAAAGCCCTTTGCAGCCACCGTTACCACCATTTCATTGCTTTCATTATATGTAACACCCTTTACTATACCTAAATATTCTCTGGAATTATAAATATATATCTCCTTATCGGTATGAATATTTATATTTTCGTTGTCACTTACTATAAATTCAATAGTATAGTCAATGTTTTTGTTTGTTATCCCGCCTAAAAGTCCAAAATCGTGATATAGAGTAAAAAGCACGAAGCAAGCTAGAACAGCAACTATTAAAACTATTATAGCTACGCTTAATGCATTAATGTTTAATTTTTTCTTCATAAATCCTCTTATTTTTTCTTTCTGTTAAATAAATTATTTAGTCTGTTTTTTATTTCTTTTTGCTTTTTTTCTGTTTCTTCATATAGTATTTTTGGAGATAATAATTTGTCAGCATCAATTTCCGCTCCTAAAATCATTCCGGCTTTTAGTTCATTTATAAAGCCTAACGGCATATTATCCTCGTGAATATTGATAAAGCTGTCTTCACATTCAAAAACTGCTATTCTTTTTCCATTCTGCGTTCTTTCAATTCTATCAAGAATTAGCCTCATATATTTTCCTCTTACAAATTAAAATTATATTGATATTTTATCACATTTTTATATTTAAATCAATATATTTCATATTTTACCAAAAAATATTTGTTTTTTGACTGCTTTTATGATATACTATGATAGAAGTATTATGTATATTAATTTGGAGGGCAAAAAATTGATTATTGCACTTGAAAATGCTAAGTATGAGCTTACTAACTTTAGAGAAAACATTGAAGAGCTTGGCAACGCATTAAGAATAGAAGAGTTAAAGGCTGAGGTAGAGGAGCTTGAAAAGGTTACCTTTGAGCCTGATTTTTGGTCTAATCAAGAGAATTCAACTAAAATTTTACAAAAAATTAAGCAAATGAAGTCAAAAATTGAAAATTATGAATCTCTTTCCAATAGATTGGAAGACGCTATAGTTATGGCTGAAATGGCTATTGAGGAAAATGATGAAACATTAACCGAGGAAATTTTAGAGGAGCAAAAAGCAATTATTGCCGAGGAAGAGAAGCAAAGAATTCAAGTGCTTCTTTCTGGTGAATATGATAAAAATAACGCTATTATTTCCTTCCATCCTGGTGCAGGCGGCACTGAGGCACAGGACTGGGCGCTAATGCTCTATCGCCTTTATACAAGATGGGGAGAAAAGCATGGATATAATGTAAAGCTTCTTGACTGGTTAGACGGCGAGGAAGCGGGCTTAAAGAGCGCTACCGTACTTATCGAAGGAATTAACGCATATGGATACTTAAAGAGCGAGAATGGCGTGCATCGTCTTGTAAGGGTATCTCCATTTGATGCTTCGGGACGCAGACATACATCCTTTGCGTCAGTTGAGGTTATGCCAGAATTTGATGACGATAATTCAATTGAGCTTCGTGACGAGGACCTTGAAATTACCGCTCACCGTTCCTCGGGTGCTGGCGGTCAGCATGTAAACAAAACTGACTCAGCCATTAGAATTACACATATCCCTACCGGCATTGTTGTTGGATGTCAAACGGAAAGAAGCCAGCTACAAAACAAGGAAACTGCTCTTAAAATGTTAAAATCAAAGCTTATGGAAATCAAGGAGCGCGAAAAGCTTGACAGAATCGAGGATATCCAAGGCAATAAAAACAACATTGAATGGGGCTCACAAATTCGTTCTTATGTATTTATGCCATATACGCTTGCAAAGGATACTCGCACTGGCTATGAGGACGGCAACATTCAAGCAGTTATGGATGGAGATATTGACGGATTTATAAATGCATACTTAAAACAAAACGCTAACAAGTGAGGTGCAAATTATGAAAAAAAGATTTAAAAAGTTCATTGCAATTCTTAAGGAATTCAAATTTGAGGTTTTAATGACCTTTGAGGTTATTGCTCTTGTTTTTGCTGCAATTTATTATGCATTCGGTAGAAAAAAGCAATTCTCATTTTTGACTGCTGTTTCTGCTCTTTTAGGCGCCTATATTTCAACCTCTGCACTATATAAGGTAAATTCAAAAATGAAATCCCGTAAATACATCGACATTATCGCAACCGCAAACAAAAACAGTGATGTAATAGATAACGAGGATAATTTAGACGAGGACGACGAGCTTGTTTTTGAGCTTGAGGATGATGGAATAATCGAAGACAATGATTAAGGAAGAGTCTAGATTTAAATGCTCCACAGTTTTCGAGGGAATGACCTCAATACGAGCAGTTTTGGATAATCTTAAGGAAAACAAGGAAAATGCCCGTAGTATTGAAAAAATTTTAATCGATAAGCAAAAGCTTACATCAAAGGCTAAGGAAATTGGATACTTAAGAAAGATGTCTGAGCTTTATGGCTTTGAAATTGAATTTGCCGACGAAGAAACAATTAATAGCTATACGGTCGGCGCCTCTCATGGTGGCATCATAGCCTTTTGTGGCGAAAAATCCTACAAAAAAGTTTCAAGTGATAATATTGTAGACAACGGTTTTTATGTAATGATTGAAGGCATTGAGGACCCCTACAATTTCGGTTATGCTCTGCGCTCAATTTACGCGTCAGGTGCAGATGGAATTATTTTATCTGAAAGGAATTGGTTATCCGCTTCCGGTGTTGTATGCCGTTCATCAGCTGGTGCTAGTGAAAGACTTGATATTTATATTGCAACAGAGGATTTTATAGAAATATTTAAGGATAAGGGCTATAAAATCGTTTGTGCAGATATTAAAAACTCTGTTAGTGTATATGATGCGGACTTAAAAAAGCCTATTTTACTTATTGTGGGTGGAGAGAAAAGAGGAATATCCTCAGCTATTTTAAAAAAAGCCGATCAAATTGTAAGAATTGATTATGGCAGACGCTTTGATGCTGCGCTTTCTGCTGCATCTGCTTCAACTATTCTTGCATTTGAGGTTTATAAAAACAATAAAAATTGAGTGCCAATCAAGACACTCAATTTTTATTTTTTACATTGTGTTACAGAAAAGAAATTATTTTTTATCAATTTTAATGTTTTTTAAGATATTCACGCAAACGGTATTCTTCTGTTTTTACTTTTTCTAATTTCAAAAATGCGTTCTTTACTCTTTCATCATCAATAATCTTGTCAATTCCATTTATCTCTTTTAGTTCTAACAAAAGATTTTCGCTCAAGGATTTTCCATCTACCCTTATTCCGCCAGCTTCTTGAATGTTTTTCAATAGTGGGGTTGTGTGATGTTTTATTTCATATGTATCAAAATGCACACTGAAATCACAAGCTCTTTCAAGATGCTTTATTGAATTCTCTTTATCTCCCATTTCAAGATATAATTTCAATAATGTTTTACAAGCTTCTGATGCTATTTGCGAATGAAATTGATAATCGCCATTAGGAAATAGCACATCCATTATACCTACTACTTGCTTTTGCATAACTATTTTTTCTTCTGTTGTATATACAGGTTTTTGGTCAATAAAATGACATGATATCAGATCTATACATTGAAGCATTTCGCTAAACAACTCAAGCAAGTAGCTTTGTTTTTTCTCTAACCCTTCTTGACCATAATCGCCCCATTTATGTAGCATAAATTGTTCTCTTGAATATAAAAACGGAACCATTTGCTCAACGATTTGCATCATTTTTTCTTTTTCGCCTGTGTAATCGTAAGCCGTCGCTAAAGAATCAAGGGCCTGATTTCTTATTCCACTATCGGTGCAATGATCAAGGACATAATTTAAAATGTTAATAACTTCATTATAAACTGCCTTATCTTTGTTTTTAAAATTAGATGAAATTAAAGTATTAGCAAGCCTGATCTTTATTAAATAAGATCTCGGAAACTTCGATTGTGCCTCTCTTAAAATCTCTATTGCTTTTTCATAACCATCTGTTACAATAGATTTGTAAGATGAAAAGATATACTCTTCCACTTGTTTTTCATCATCACCGAAATTCACACCAAGTATTTCATCTGTTGACACTCCAAACGCCTTTGATAATGGAACTATTTGTGTAATGTCAGGATAACCCACATCTCTTTCCCATTTTGATATTGCTTGAGGTGTCACACCAACAAGCTCTGCAAGCTCTTCTTGTGTTATCTTTCTTTGTTTTCTTAACTCTTTGATAATTTCTCCTATTGTTCTTGCCATAATAGTTCTCCGTAAAGTATATTTCGGTACTGCAACTATATTGTATCATACTTATTATATCATTTACACATACAGAAAAGCAACAAAAACTAAACGTAACATTTAGTTCTTTGCAAAAAGAAACGAGTGCCGAAGCACTCGCTTTTTAGGAGGTTATAATTCAAAGATTTCCTTTGAAGTTCTTTTCAAACAAATTTTTAGTTTTATATTTATCGAGGTAATTTGTCACAGAACATAAGCAGATTTGATGTTACTCTTTCTTGCTCGGTCAATGGTTTGAAGGTTCCGTTTTCATATAGTT
>JAGAJV010000037.1 GCA_017625915.1 Clostridia bacterium | reverse complement strand
CATAGTAAGTGTTTCCATCCTCTGAATAAATCATTTCGGTATTACGAACAAATTTATTATTTATCTTAGGTTGATATTGCGAAATAGTTGACTTTTGGTCTTGTTCTGCTATAGTACCTGACATAAGATTATGAAGAGTTCTGTAATATGCGTCCTCATGGCTTGTAGCGGGCTTATAATTTGCATAAAACTCTTTTACATTAACATTTGCATATGGATCATTATTATCGGACGGTGGAGTAATATTACCCACATAATCAACAATTATTCCTGTTTCTATTTCCAAAGTGCCTTTATAATTGCGAAGAGTCCCACTGATTAATATAACATCCCCCACCTTAAGCGATGAAGAAGAAACCTTTGAACCGTCTATCATTGTAGATTTATATATATAAATTGTGCCGGTTGTATCATAGATGTACATTCTACCACTTGATGCACTGCTAATCTGTTCAATTGTTCCAACAACATAATACTTTTCATAAGAAGCAGAATTCTTATACTGTTCTGCTATTTCAAGTGCTTCTGCGACTGTTATAGTATCATAACCAGATGCAAAATCATTAGAACTACCGTCGTTAGTATCACTGTCTGTTGTTTCATCAGTGGTATTATCGGTTGTACTGTCAATGATGTTGTCTGTTGTACTATCAGTATCAGTTTCGCTTTCAATATCATTATCCGTATTACTATCTTCTATTTCTTCTCCAGTAACAGTAATAATAACACTATCTGAATACTCACCAAGTGTTGCTTTTACAACCGATGTACCATGAGAAATCGCTTTAACTACTCCGTTTTCAACATTAACACAGCTATTACTGCTTGTCCATTCAACAATACCATCTATTTCCTCGTCAATAGTTAAAGAAAGAACTAATGTTTCACCGGGTGAAAGAGTGTATCGGTTTTCGCCATTTATATAAAATTCACTTGTAAAATTATCAGTGCTTCCCTGTTCTTCAGAATTCAGCGTATCATCGAATAAAAAACAAGATACATTGCAAAAAAGCATTGATATTATTAAAAGTAATGAAATTATAACTTTATTAAATCTTTTCATAATTAACCTCATTTATATATGTTCAAAACATATTCTATCATTTTGTATTGAGATAATCAAGAGTATTTTAATAAAAAAGAAACGAACTATGCTCAAATGAGCATAGTTCGTTAAATTAAATAACTAAATTGCTATCTATTATGCTTCTTTGTAAACTACTTCAATAGCAGTTACTCTAACTTGCTTGCCATCAGTGCCGTTCATTACAGTATTAAGAACTACTGAAGTTCCAGAAACCTCAACAGATTGATTAGATATGTCTGTTGTGCTACCATCAACATAAAGGAATGCATATGTTCCGGTTAAAGTTGTAACCTTAACTGAAACAAGCTCATAACCATCTGCAACACTAATTGTTAATGTGCCTGCCGGTGAGTCAGTAGCATAAATACGAATGTGGTCACCGTTATATGCTTTACCGGAGTTGCTTCCACCATTAACCTTTACTGAAACATTATCATCAAGATTGAATGATTGCTTTGTTGTTGAGTTTGTCCAACCATACTCAGTAATAAGATCAGCAACTGTCTTGCTTGCAGTCACACTTGTTCCGTCAACTGTTGGTTCATTAGCACCACAAACTGAGCATACGCCGTTAGCATAGCTGTGTCCCAATGCGCTTCCTACTGTAGCACCGCACTCAGTACATGTTTTTGGTGTTGTACAAGTTGCATCATTAAATACTGTGCATACATGTGGCTCAGGAATTACGATAGTACCAGCTGCAGACTCGTCTGCTTCAACTAAAGAAAATGTGTAAATATTTGCCTTACTTTCATTCATACTGTAGCAGGTAAGATAACCGCTATATACCTCAAGATATTGAGCTTTGCCGTTAAAGTTAGCTACTGCACACTTAATGAATTTTCCATTTGTTGAATCTTCAATTACAAACTTTGTGTTGTCATCTTGGGTATCAACAAACTTAACATCTGTGCCATTACAGAAAAGGTACTTGCCTTCTGCAACGAATGAAATTGTATTATCATCATTCTTTTGAACAGTAATAGCGAGCGCATCAGCTAAATTCTCTGTAAGCTCAAGCTCCCATTTTTCGCTTCCGCTTGATGAAGTGTAGAGGTAGTGCTTACCTGTAATATACTTTGTTGTGTCGCCATCAACAAATTCAATAACAATCTTTTCTGGAATTACATCGCCTGTATTATCATCACCTGTGTTGTCGCCACCTGTTGTGTCATCATCCTCTGCAGTTGTAGGGTAAAGAACGCCATAGAAGCCTTCATATTCTGTCTTGCATGGACCCATTGTTGTATATGTCTTATCGTTTCTTGTACCAAACCAATAAGGAGCATCATTAACTGTTGCGATAAGAGTATTCTTCTCTGCATCAAGCGTGTATACTGTTGATGCAGTAGCTTCATATGCACCATTTACATGTTCGCCGCTTACAACCATATTGATGTATGTCTTTGTGCTACCAACATAGCAGTAGAAATAGTAGCCACCATCTGTTGCTTCAAGATATACTTTAAGAGCTGCGTCTTTATCTTCAGTAGTCTCCATATAATAACCATTCATACCACCTGCAAGATAGTAAATCTTGTTATCACAGTTTGCTTGTGTCATACCAAAAATGTATGATGGGTTGGTATCTACAACCTCGTCACCTGTGTTATCACCGCCTGTTGTATCGTCACCTGAGCCTGGTTTATCAGTATTGTCAGGAATTACAATAGTACCAGCAACTGTATTATCAGCATCAACAAATGAGAATGTGAAGATTGCAGGGTCGCTTGACTCATTCATGCTATAGCATGTGAGATAGCCTTTGTAAACCTCAAGGTACTGAGCCTTGCCATTAAAGTTAGCAACAGCACACTTAATGAAAACTCCATTTGAAGTTGGCTCAAGAACAAACTTTGTGTTGTCATCTTGAGTATCAACAAATTTAACATTAGTTGCATCACAGAATAAATACTTACCCTCTGCAACGAATGAAACTGTATTGTCATCATTTTCTACTACTGTAATTGCAAGAGCCTCTGCAAGAACTTCTGTAAGCTCAAGCTCCCACTTTTGGCTTCCTGATGAAGATGTGTAGAGGTAATGCTTACCTGTGATATACTTTGTTGTGTCACCGTCTTTAAATTGAAGAACGATTTTCTTTGCTGAGTCAATTTCTTGCTTAACTCTTACAGGAATGTAGTACTTGAATGAAACATCGCCTGTTTTTCCATCTGCACCCTTTACGGTTGCTTTTAGAGTAAACTCGATTTGTTCATCGTTGTAATCCGGAATGTCGATTGTTTTTGTGTTGTTTGCACCATCAACAACCTTAACAGCATCAGCTGCGCCTTTAGTTACCTCAACTAACCATTCTACATTGAAAGAATCCTTTTCAACGATAACGGATGCGATAACAGTTAAATCCTTTTCAAGCTTTGCTGCTTCATCGCCTAAACCGCTATTATACATTGAGAAAACATATTCAATAGCATTGTCGAGGTTGCTTGGTCCTGCCGGTGTGGAGCCTGTATCGGTATCTGTATTGTTATCATTATTATTACCGCAAGCTACTAAGGTCATACAACCAAGGCACACAAGCACTACCAAAAGAAGTGTGAGTAGTCTTTTCATAACATCTCTCCTTGTAAATTTTATTAATAAATTAAAAATTTAAATTATTTAAAAATAATGTCATTCACAGAGAAAATCTTAAGTTGATATTCTCCGTCAAACACGTCTACATCGCCTTTAGCGTCAATAACACTACCAACGGGGAATTTGTCAGCTGTGATTGTCTTTCCGTTTTCATCCTTGAGAACTATGGTACGAAGAATAATTTCGTTGCCAGCTGCATCCTCACAGGTAATAGAAAGCGCACCGTGGTTTTTACTGTCCTCGTTGTTTGTAGTATAAATACGCTTAATGGTAAGATTCTTCAAGGAAGCTGAGCCGTGCATAGTGATAAAGCCTCTATCAAAGGTTTTTGTTTCTATGTTTTCATTTCCATCCTCGTCAACCTTTGTAACATCGATGTTTACCTTACCGTCTAATAAATCCTTTACACTAACTTCAGCATAAGCACCCTTATGTCCTTCGCTAACAAGCTTAATGCTTTCAGGATCATCAGGACGCATAGGATTACACTTTATATCAGAAATCTGATATGTGCCGCCAGTTTCATAATACTGAACATTTCCAACAATAAGCACACGATTGCCTACGGTAAGAATTTCTTGACCGAAATAGTTAAGATTAAAGCCATAGTAGACTTGAATGCCAAAATAAAGTCCTGTTTCCTCATCATATTCCTCTATGTAAACAGTTTGATTTGAATCACGAACAACAATGCCCTCAAAGCTAACACTTTTATCTCTGTAATTTTCGATATTGGTCTTGAGTTCTTTGAGAGTTACAGGAAGCGCTGATCCATAATAGAAATCAGGGTCTTTTTCCTTAGAGAATACATGAAGCTTGTGGCTAACCGCTTGATTGTAAATATTTGTACATACATCGCCATATGCAGTAGCAGAAGATTTTGATGCTAAAGCTAAGCCCTGTTGGAGAAGCTCTAAGTTAAGACAATGGTAGTCAGTGTCCCCTTCTCCCTTGTACCATACCCAAACAAGGTAACGGTCGCCAGTCGAATCAGGATTCCAACTTGAATCATCAGATTCAACGATAATAGAAGTAGCATTTTTTAATGCATTTTTTGTGTAATTTGAAGCTTTTTTACCCCATGGTTCAATTTGTCCAGTTGATTCCGGAGTATTTACACCAAGGTAACGAGCCTTCAAAATTCCTCCGTCAAAGGTGGAAGTGTTAATATTAAAGTGGGTTGTATCTCCGTCTACAAAGGTTTTAACCGTTACCTCAGCATAGGCACGACCTGATCCGGGATTAAATTTTACTGTGGACGCATAGTCCACAAAGGTTTTGTTCTCATCGGGTTCTAATGTAGAGCCGGCATCGGATGATGTGTCCGCAGTTTCAGATGATGTATCTGTATCCGTGGTAATATCATCCCCACAGGCTGCAAAGCAGCCTGTGAGCATTACAAGAGCCATTATGAGAACAAGAAGCTTAAAAATGTTCTTCATATTTACTGTATCTATCCTTTTAAGGTGATAAATTACTTAACTGAGAATTTACACTTACCTACTGCATCCTTGAAAAGCTTTGCAATAGCAGCGTCAATATCTTCTGTTTTTACAAGTGCGTTCTTTAAAAGAAGTCCTACTTGGTCACGAGCCATAGATGAACCGTTAAATGCAGGTGATACAAAGTATGCATCTACTTGTGAAAGTGCAAGCTGAACGCTCATAGCAGTAAGGTTGTTGTAACCGTTTGCCTTGCTGAGCCAATTCTTGTAAACTTCATTATTTTGAACTGACTTAATTACAGGAGCATAACCTGTTTCCATAGAGAAAGCAGCCTGGAATTCAACATTAGTTGTAAGGAACTCCATAAAGAGCCAAGAAGCAACTACTTCTTGTGGATTTTCACTCTCAAAGAGACAAAGTGAAGGACCTTGTGAGATAACCTTTGGATTAGATGGATCTAATTGTGGAGGTGTTGCCATTGCTGATTCGAATAGCGGTTGACCATCAACCGTTGGTGGGTTTTGATATTTAGCACCACCTGTTGAACCGATAACCATATAGCATCTTTGGCCTTCAGTTGCAGTAAAGAGACCTGATGTGTATGAGCCGTAGATTTCCTCTGTTGTTATATAACCCTTTTTATACCAAGAGTTAAATCTCTTAACGAATGCACGGTTTGTTTCGTTATCGAATACAAAGTGGTTTTTCTTATCAAGACTTGTGTACGGTGAGCCAGATTGTTCACACATTGTAATGAACCAGTTAGCCTCGGAGTCGTAGCCGAGAGGAATGCAGTTAGGATCAATCTTTTTGATTGCTTCGCAAACCTGCTCCATTTCATCCCATGTGGTTGGAACCTTAAGTCCATGCTTTTCAAAGAATGTCTTATTGTAGTAGAGAGCCTCTGTTGACTTAGACATAGGGAGTGTGTACATTGTGCCAAGTGTGTCGAACGCTGCACCCTCCTTGTAATAGCCCTCAACAAAGTCAGCTAATTGCTCATCAGTAAGACCGAGAATTGTCTTGTTACCAAGTGCATCTGTAACCTCAATCTTTGAGCCGATAAGGTTATCAAGTGGAATAACCTTCTTTGTTACATTGTAAAGAGCAACGTGGTCTGGATAGCAGTATGCAATGTTAGGTTGAGCGCCTGCTGTAAGCTGAGTCTTGATTTGATCACGAAGATCCGGATATCCACCCATTGGTGCATGCTCAACTGTGATATTTGGATAAAGCTTGTTGAATTCCTTGATGTAATATTCAAGAACCTCTTGGTTAGTTTTACCCATTGTGTGATAGAAAGTAATTGTTACGGCACTTCCATCGTATCCCTCTGCCGGAACATCGTAGCTTGCCATACCTGCGGCAACACCCGGTTGATTTTTGTCATCACCGTTGTCGTCTGTGTTATCGCCACAAGATACTGCTGCTAACATTGATACAAGCATAACTGCGACGAGAAGAAGTGCAAGAAGCTTCTTTTTCATAATTGTTTGTCCTTTCGTTTAATAAATTTATCGTTAAGCGCAATTGCGCGCATAAACGCAGAATATTATCCCTTTATACCGCTTCTTGAAACGCCCTTCATAATATACTTACGAAGGAATAAGAATACCATAAATAGAGGGAAGGATACGATGGCAACTGCCGCCATTTGAACAGGAACGTTGGCTTGACCGGACATGTCCGTAAAGGCATCACGAAGACCGTTTGTGATAAGTCTCATTTCCTCTGAGGTTGTAACCAATCTTGGCCAAACATATGAGTTCCACGCACCCATCATCTTAAGAATTGTAATAGAAATAAGTGTTGGGAGTGAAAGAGGAATCATAACCTTCCACAAATACTTTAAATCGCTTGTGCCATCCACCTTAGCGGCAAGGTAAAGCTCATTTGGTATCTGTAAGAAATTCTGTCTTAATAAATAAATGTAGAAAATACTAACAAGGAACGGTACGATAAGTACAGTGTAAGTATCGATCCATCCAAAGTCATTTACAGTAATAAAGTTAGTGATAGTGAAAAGCTCGCCAGGAATCATCATAGTACCAAGAAGTGCGGCAAAAAGTGCGTTTTTACCCTTAAATTCAAGTCTTGCAAACGCAAATGCACATAGCACTGTGATAACCAAAGAAAGAAGTGTGGATACTACACCTACATAAACTGTATTCAAAAACAATCTATCAAGATTTGCAGCAGAAAACGCCTCTATGTAGTTGTGCCACAAAATTTCCTTCGGAAAAAGTGTAGGTATTGGCAAACGATATTCGGTCACACTCTTAAGAGATGAAATAATCATCCAATAGAACGGAAAAACAATAATAAGAGCCATAAGTGATAAAAACGCATATAAAAGTGTTTTAACCACAATATTCATAACTCTTTGAGAGGAAGTTACCTTTTGAAGATTTTTTTCATGCATAGTTGCTTGATTCGACATACAGTACCTCCTTAATAATGTGTTTTCTTTTTGCTGACGCGTAGGTTAATCATAGTGACAACAAAAATGATAGCAAATAGAATTAGAGCTGCCGCGGAAGCACGGCCCTCGTTATTACCTAACGCATCATATATATATCCTACCATAGTATTAAGTGTATGCTCTGTTCCTACAGCCTGCATATCATCTCCAAAGATACCTACAATGCTTGAGTATTCCTTAAAGCCGCCAATGAAGCCTGTGATTACAACATACGCAATCATAGGAGAAAGCAGCGGAACTGTAATTCTTGTAAATACACGAATTCGCGGTGTGCTATCTATCTTAGCGGCATCATAATACTGTTTGTTTACGCTCTGTAAACCTCCAAGTAAGATAAGAATCTTAAACGGAAGAGCGTTCCAAACAATATAAATTACCATAACCGCCATATTAGCCCAATAGGAAGAATTAATATTGATCCAGTTTATAGGGTCAACACCAAATACTCCGAGAATGTTATTGATAATACCGAAGGAAGGGTCAGCAGTGCCGAAGCCTACGATATTGAACATTGCCTCAAATACCATTCCAATAGCGATTGAGTTAGTTACATATGGTAAGAAAAATATAGTTTGCAAAAATTTTTGTAAGGGTTTAATAGAGTTAAGACATACCGCAATTATCAATGCAAGAATGGTAGAAAGCGGAACCGTTATAAATGTGAGTAAGAGTGTATTGACAAGCGCTTCCTCAAAGCCACTATACTCATCAAGAACATCTAAAAAGTTTGTAATGCCAAAGCTATATGTTTCTCCGCCAACCTCGCCAAGAATACTGTAGCCATCAAGAAACGCAATACGAACTGTATTGATAATAGGCCAAACAGTAAATACAAGCAAAAGAATTATAGCCGGAGCAAGATAAATCCAAGCCTTCCATTTATCAAACTTTTTGTATACAAGGTTTACACAAAAGGATTTCCAAATCCATTTAACGCAAAATGTATTCCATACCCACTCTTTAAAAAAGGTATTTAATACTGCCTCGGTAAACCATCCTCCATTTTTTTTATTAGCGTCCATACTATTTCTCCTCATTCTCTGCTAATGCAGACTGATCACCGAAGTAAATTCTTTCTTCTGTATCTTTATCAAACAAGAACACCTTGCTTGATTTAAGAGAATAACGAACATTAGCTGCTCCGCTTATTTTTTGGTCAGAATTTATAATAGAACGAATAATTGGATTTAAGGAAGCTGGATGCTTAGAAACGATGCTTACATCACGACCCATTACCTCAATGTTAGAAAGCTCACACTCAAGCGGACCGTTATCATCAACAATAAAGCCCTCCGGTCTAATGCCGACAAATACGCTTCTATCATCAACTCCAGGCGCGTCAAGCACATCTACATCGCTGATATAAAGCTTCTGTCCACGAACCTCGCCTGTTAATACATTGATTGGCGGAGTGCCAAGGAATTTGGCAACAAATAGATTTGTAGGGTTATTATATACCTCTTGTGGATGTCCAATTTGTTGAACAACGCCAAGCTTCATAACAACAATCATATCGGAAATGCTCATCGCCTCTTCTTGGTCGTGAGTTACAAAAATTGTAGTAATTCCAGTTTCCTTCTGAATTCTACGAATTTCTTCACGAGTCTGCAAACGAAGTCTTGCATCAAGGTTAGAAAGAGGCTCGTCCAAAAGAAGAACCTTTGGCATTTTAACAAGTGCTCTTGCTATGGCAACTCTCTGTTGCTGACCACCGGAAAGCTCGCTTGGCTTACGGCCCATAAGCTCATCAATCTGTACGAGTGATGCTACATAATACGCGCGCTCAAGCATGTCCTCCTTAGACATTTTATCATTTCCTTTAAGATTTTGGAGTGGAAACAAAATATTTTGCTTTACTGTCATATGTGGATAAAGAGCATAGTTTTGAAAAACAAGTCCTATACCACGATTTTCCGGTGAAAGATCGGTAACATCATCGTCACCAAAAAAGATTTGTCCACTTGTGGGCTTTTGAAGTCCGCTAATCATATATAGCGTTGTACTTTTTCCACATCCCGAAGGACCAAGCAAGCCAATTAGCTTGCCATCAGGAACTGTAAAGGTGAAGTCGTTAACTGCCACCACCTCTTCCGAAGACTTTTTGTTACGGCTTGGGAAGATTTTTGTCAAGTTTCTTAATTCAACTTTCATTTCAACCTCTTCAATATTTATTTTAAAATTTTAAAATCACTGATACAAATAAAAATTAATATTCTGCCCTTGCTGCCTTCTCTGCTTGTACGCGTTTTTTAAATTCAAGCATTTCATTTTCGCTATCAAATATCATTTGACTTGCAAGATCCACGCATACAGTCTTCGCTATCTTATCATGAATAAGAGAACGTGCAGGATCTATTATAAACATAGTAAGCTGAATAATGAGAAGTGCTCCAACAACAAGAATACAGAAAATATTCATTGTTCCAAAGAAAAACAGAATCAGCACCATAACAGGTATCATAGTTTCTATAGTGTATTTTCCAAGAACTGTTCTAATAAACAACGACACAGAGGAAAGCCTTACGCCGTCCTCGCGCATAACTGCCACGCCGAAAACCTTTTTTCCAAGTGTTTGTCCATTTTTAAAAAGTAACGGAACAACAAATTCAAGCAAGAGATATGCAAATAAAATTGAGAATGTTATTATAATGAGTGTAAAATTCATTAATTTTTCATAAGTTTTAATGATATCCTTATCCTCAAGAATTGCTTTTCTTGCCGCTTCGATCTTTGCTTTTGAAGCTTCATCGAGTGTATCATATTCTTCTTGAGAAATTGATAAATCAATACCATAGGCTTCTTCATATTTACTGTAAGAATCCTGTAAATGTGTTGAAAGGCTATCATATTTCAATATTCTTGATGTAAGCAAGCCTAATCCGATTATAATGATAACAAGTAAAATAATGTCAAACAATGAGGCTGAGATACGCTTCCATATATTTGCCTTTTGAAAATCGTACATTTACTCTCCTCCATACTTTTATAAAATACATCTAATTTATTATAACATATAAAATAGTACAGTTCAAGAACAAAATAAAAAAATTGCATAATAAATTTTATTTTTGTAAACAATTGTCAAAAAACACATTTATAACGCCAAAAAACTCGCCTAAGCGAGTTTTTTGATTTCTATTCTCTTTTTTGCTTTTTTATACGCAATAATAAGATTTATCATTAATGCAATTACTGTTATTATCCATGTGATCGGATGGACTAAATAAAGTGTAGTAAGGTTTGGATACATTTTGAAAACTGTATAAACCCAAACGACACGAACACCACAAGCACCGATTAGTGTGATAATTGACGGTGGAAGGCTTGATCCAAAGCCACGAATAGCGCCCGGCAAAACCCCCATAATTCCTGCTAGAAAATAGAATGGGAAGGTGATTGAATATCTTTGTCTTCCATACATCATTGCTATTTCGTTATTATCAATAAATATTTTCAGCAGCAAATCGCCACATAGATATCCTGTTACGCCTACTATTATACCTAAGCCTGCTGTCATAAGTAGGCTATATATACATGATTTTCTTGCTCTATCTAATTTTTTAGCACCGACGTTTTGGCTAACAAAGGTGGTTGTTGCATTGATAAATGAGTTTAGAGTTACCCATAGTAAGCTTTCGATAGTTGCTACCGCTGTGCTTCCTGCTATTGCATCCTTACCAAAAGAATTAACACCTGATTGTAGGGAGGAGTTTGAGAGACTAAATGCACAGCTTTGCACTCCTGCCGGGAGTCCTATTGCCACCATTCTGCCAAATATGCTCCAAGAAAATTCTATTTTTTTAAAGTTAAATGAAAATATTCCTTTATTTCTTAAAAGTCTTATTAAAATCATCAATGCAGAGGCAATTTGTGAAATTACTGTTGCAATTGCTACTCCTGCAACTCCCATATTAAATATAGCAACAAAGACAAGATTTAAGACTACATTCAAAGCACCTGAAATCACAAGATAAATAAAGGGCTTGTTTGTTTCGCCTGCTGTTCTAAAAATAGCAGAGCAAAAATTGAATGTCAAGCTGAACGGGACACCTATCATTAATATTTTAAGATACAGTGTTGCACCTGCTAAAACACCATCCTCTACGGGTGTTTTCATAGCAATTAAAAGAGGTTCAGTTATAAAAAATCCAATTACAGCACATACAACACCTAAGGTCGGCGCTAATATTACAGCTGTATCTATTGATTTTTTAACGCTTGCTTGGTCTCCTCTACCATAATACAAAGAGGATAATACATCAACGCCCGCAGTAATACCTAAAAAAAGTGCAAGCATTACATTATAAATACTTGTAGTAGCACCCACTGCTGATAATGCTACATCGCCAGAAAACCGTCCTACTACGATTAGATCAGCTGAATTATACAAATTTTGTAAAATGCCTTGTAGCATTATAGGAATTGTAAAGGCTATAATTTTTTTAACAATTCCACCATTTATCATATCTATTTTTTGAGCCATTTTTGCCTCGATTTACACTTGAATTAATTTCGATACAATTTTAGCACAGACTATTACATTTATCAAGTGCTTTAAGAAAAAAATACTCTCAATTTTGAGAGTATTTTATGCATATGTGAATATTCGCTTATATACATTATCGTATAAATATAGCATTGCTTTGATAAACGCAAACATAAATGCTATTTCCGCCATAGAATTAAATAATGTAGTAACCGGCAAAAGATGTCTAAAGAAAATATAACAGCAATAAACAATAGCGCTAACTATTGAAAAAGAAATTACATATGCTAAGTTTTTCTTTGCATCTTTTTTATATTCTTCTGCTATTGCCTCTCTGCTTGCATCTACAAAAAGCCTAGAGTTATTTTTTAATGTACTTTCTGCATTCTTATATAAAGAATATGTTGTAAGAAAAACAATTGATATAAATAATAGCGCTGACACGCCAGCTAGTGTGCACATTGAAAAATACATATCTTCAGCTTTAGAAACTCTTTCAATACTGTCTAAGTTATATTTTTCAAAAAAGCTTATTGCTTTTACACTTAATACTATATCTACACTTAAATGAAATACGCTTAAAGCCCCAATTATAACAAGTAATAGCTTTTCCTTAAAATAGTCCTTAACTGACATCAAAACTAGAACTATTGTAATTATAATTGAAAATATACTATCAAGTAAAACATTTACTAAATTCAAATTAAAGTCTACTACAAATACAGATGCAAAGCACAAGGCAACTATATAAAACATACAGTCCTTTGACAAAAACAGCAGTTCTCTACCTATTGCCCTATTTGAATAGTCTGTTCTTAATAAATTCATTGCATTTTTAGTTAAAAGCTTGTTGATATATCTTAAAATAAAAACAAGCCATACAATGCCAATTATTATAGAAAATAAGGTAGAAAAAGTAAATAAAAGCGGTCTAAATTGCAGTAAATTAATTCCAGTTTGTGTATCCACTCCATTAGAAATTGCAAGAAATGTAAAATCAGGTATTGTTGCAAAGGCAAGTCTAGCAATTAAAGCTCCTATTGTAAGCTTTTTTATTTTTTCATTATTAGCGCATATTTTGTTATTTTCATATAATGCAATATCAGAAAATATATCGAACATTTTATTAATCAACGGAATTCCAAATATACATTCCAGCATACCAAATACAAATGAAAATACAAGATACATAGCTTGGTCAAGTGTTGCCAATGCAGGCATCAACAATAAGGCTATAATTTTTATTCCTGCAATTAAACTTAATGTTTTAATGCTTTTGCATAAATCGTCCACTTTATCATTTGTATATGACATAGTATGAAAAAACTTTAAAAGGAAAAGGTAGCCTATAAAATCAGGAAAAATATCTATTATTGAAATAATAGGATTAAAAAGAAATATAGCTGATAAAATTAGATATATTTTTTTCATTTTCTCTTCCCCGTTTTATTATCCTTGTTTTTATCCATTGCCTTATTTAATACTCTGTTTAAGAAATCAAATGGTTTATTTCCCGTTTCCTTTTCCATATCCTCATCACCCTCATAGCAAATTCTTGCATAGCAATTAAATATGATTACTAGGGTGAATACGGTATAAATTAATTGAGCTATAACATTTACAACAAATAATCTTTCCTTTGCAAATTCATTGTTAATTACATTAAATATAATGGCACTGATAACATAAATACCGATTAATATCAAATCAACAATGGCTTTTGTTTGTACTTTAATTAAGCCTACCTGTTTCGCAATTAGATATATTGCTAAAATCAAAAGAATGTTAAGTAAGGGCGCTAAATAGCCTTGTATTAAATTAACAATATTAAAAGCATTATTGTTGACATAACCCAAAACATACATTATCATTTTTGCGATACTTACAATCTCTAAAGCTATTGATGTAACCATAGCAGCAACAAAAAGCTTATTCTCAAATATGAGATTTTTTAGAGAATAAATGATTATGCCTGTGCCAATCACATAGCAAAATGTTGAAAGAGGTGTTATTGCTCCCAAAAATGTAAAGAAATAGCCTATAAATAATAAACCAAAGCCCATTATTGTTGACCTCTTAAAAGTGGCGAGCCACAGCATTTTTTGTACTTTTTACCACTACCACATGGACATGGCTCATTTGGTCCGATTTTGTTATCGTTTCTTATTGGTGCTTGCTTTGGTGGCGTTTGCTTCTTTTGTGGCTTTGGACCAAAATTCATAAAGCCCTCCTCAGTTGGCTTTACTATTTGAACACGCCTCATTGACTGAGTATTTGGTACAGCCATTAAAATTCCTCTTGCTGTATCATCTCTGATATTTAAAATCATATCGTCAAACAAATCAGCGCCTGCAAGCTTATATTCATTTAGCGGATTTCTCTGCGCATATGCTTGTAAGCCTATGCTTTCGCGTAGGTCGTCCATTGCCTCTAGGTGGTCCATCCACTTTTCGTCAACATTGCGGAGTAGGATAATTCTTTCAACCTCTCTTGCTCCATCCTCGCTAAAGAGCTCTTCCTTACTCTTCCATAGAATCATTGCTCTTTCAAGCAAAGTTGAAAGAATTTCTTCCTTTGTGATTTTTTCGTCTGTAAAATCACTGTCATTACAAAGTAATCCAAGATATTTTGATTTTAATGCGCTTAATTCCCACGCATCTATATCACCAATTAAATGCGCTTCAACTGCTTCTGTAATGGTTGATTTAATCATATTCTCAATTTTTGCGTGTAAATCTGCACCCTCAAGAACCTCTGCACGCTGTGAATAGATAATATTTCTTTGCTGATTCATTACATCGTCGTAAGAAAGTACATTTTTACGACGGTTAAAGTTTCTATCCTCAAGACGCTTCTGTGCGTTCTCTATTTGACCGGAAACAATTCTGAAATCAAGTGGCATATCATCGTCCATACCTATGCGATTAACTACATTTAAAATTCTGTCTCCACCGAACAGACGCATAAGATCGTCCTCAAAGGAAATAAAGAAGCGAGATTCACCTGGGTCGCCTTGACGACCTGAACGGCCACGAAGCTGATTGTCAATACGACGGCTTTCATGTCTTTCTGTACCGATAATAAATAGACCACCTGCTTCTCTTACCTTTTCTGCCTCTGGCTCAATTTCCTTTTTGAATTGATTGTATAGCTCAGAAAATACTCTTCTTGCCTCAAATACCTCTTCTGATACAGATTGAGAGCTTCCAGTAGCAAGCGCAATTGTTTCCTCGTCGTAGCCATCGTCTCTCATCTTTCGCTTTGCAAGATATTCTGCATTACCACCAAGCATAATATCGGTACCACGACCAGCCATATTTGTTGAAATTGTAACTGCACCAAATTTACCTGCCTGCGCGACAATCTCTGCTTCTCTTTCGTGATATTTTGCATTAAGAACGGTATGAGGTATGCCTGCACCCTTTAGCTTTCTTGATAAAGCCTCGGACTTTTCAATAGATACGGTACCAACTAGAACAGGCTGTCCCTTTTCGTGACATTCCTTAATTTGAGCTATAATCGCCTTATCCTTGCCTGCAACGCTCTTATATACAATATCATTATGGTCAATTCTTATCATTGGCTTATTAGTTGGAACTACTACAACATCAAGGTCGTAGATTTCTCTGAACTCGTTTTCCTCTGATAAAGCTGTACCTGTCATACCCGATAGCTTTTTATACATTCTAAAGTAATTTTGGAATGTGATTGTAGCTATAGTTCTGTTTTCTCTTTGAATTTTAACCTTTTCCTTAGCTTCAATTGCTTGATGTAAGCCGTCAGAATATCTTCTGCCAGGCATAAGTCTGCCTGTAAAGGTGTCAACAATAATAACCTGATCATCCTTAATTACATAGTCGGTATCTCTATGCATAATACCGTGAGCCTTTAGTGCCTGTTGGATATGGTGATAAAGCTCATTGTTTTCATTATCTGCAAGGTTTTCGATTTGAAAATGCTGCTCTGCCTTTTCAATACCGTACTTTGTAAGGGTTGCAGTTTTGGCTTTTTCATCAATAATATAGTCAGCTAAAATGTCGTCGTGTTCGACCTTCATATCAAGCTCTTTGATTACGAATTTGCGAAGCTTGCGTACAAATTCGTCTGCTCTATCATACATTTCAGTTGATTTTTGACCTGCGCCAGAGATAATAAGCGGTGTTCTTGCTTCGTCAATAAGAATTGAGTCAACCTCGTCAACTATTGCAAATGCGTGCCCTCTTTGGCACATATCTGCCTTATAAGTTACCATATTGTCACGAAGATAATCAAAGCCAAATTCGTTATTTGTACCGTAGGTAATATCACAGTTATAAGCATACTGCTTTTGTTCCCTTGTTTGACCGTGAACAACAAGTCCTGTTGTAAGACCTAAAAACTCGTGAACTCTGCCCATTTCCTCACAGCCTAAGCGTGCAAGGTAGTCATTTACAGTAACGACGTGAACACCCTTGCCTGTTAGTGCGTTTAGGTAGGAGGGCATAACTGCTACAAGAGTTTTACCCTCACCCGTTTTCATTTCGGCAATTCTGCCTTGGTGTAAAAGAATACCACACATTAATTGCACTCTAAATGGTCTTTTGCCAAGAACTCTTTTTGAAGCCTCTCTAACTAAAGCAAATGCTTCAGGTAAAATATCGTCAAGTGTTTCACCGTTAGATATACGATTTTTAAATTCGTCAGTTTTCGCTTTCATTTCTGCATCAGAAAGCTTTGAAATATCTTCCTCTAACGCTTCAATTTTATCAACGATAGGAATTATTTTTTTAATTTGACGGTCACTGTATGTGCCGAATATTTTTGTTAAAAGTCCCATTAAATTATGCCAATTTTGGCGTCCTTCCATAGTTATACAATTTACATTATACTATATTATTTTTAAAAAATCTATACTAAATTATGAATTTTAATTTTTTAGTGTAAATTTTTGGTATTGACTTTTATTTTTTGTGTTGTATAATGAAAAACGAGGTGATTTTATGCTAAACATCGTGCTTTTAGAACCTGAAATTCCACAAAATACAGGAAATATTGCTCGCACCTGTGCTTCAAGTGGTGCAAGATTACATATGATTAAGCCCTTTGGCTTTACAATTGATAATGCAAAATTAAAGCGTGCAGGAATGGATTATTGGTTTCACTTAGATATTTTTTACTATGAAAATTTAGACGATTTTTTTGAGAAAAATAAGGATTGCAATTTTTACTTATTCTCTAAAAAAGCTCACAACAGATATACCGATATTTCTTATAGCGACGATGTGTATTTCTTTTTTGGTCGCGAAAGCTGTGGACTTCCTGAGGAATTACTAAACAAATATCCGGAAAGATGCCTGCGCATTCCTATGAAAGATGGCTTGCGCTCACTAAATCAATCAAATTCCTGTGCTATTGCCGTATATGAATATTTAAGACAAAAGGATTTTAAAGGACTAATATAATATAAAAGCAACTGCTTTTTTTGCAGTTGCTTTTAAATTTACTCTCTTTATTTCAAAAACAAAACTAGTAATCCAACAGTAGCAAAAACAAAGAATATGATTATACTTGCTACTCTAACTTTTCTATTTATTTTATAATCATCGGTTTCAAAACCAAATTGTTCTTTATCTGTTTTTTTATCAACCTTTTCCATCCAATATGTAATTTTTATTGCTAAAAAACAAAGAAACGACATTAAAAAACAAAATAATACCGACACTAAAAATTTCATAAGTTATCTCCTGAAAATATTTTTTGTAATTCTAACATAATTTTTATTGAATGTCAAGCAATCGTAGGTTTATACTTGTCAACCACAGATTAGAAAATTACTTAAATAGACAACAAATAATAAAGGAGACAAAAATTCGTCTCCTCATATAAATATTGGTCGTACTTGCTTTGAAACTAATGCTCCGTTTAATGTTTCTTGTAATAAGGAAAATTCCGACACTAAGGAATGTGGCTTTTTGGTTGGGTCATCTTGCTTCATTGGTACAAAAAATACATTTTTTCTTTCAAGTAAAATGCTTATATTTTGTAGGTTGGCAGATAAAGCATCATTTGAGCATAACGCAATTACTGTAGGTCTATCTGAGCGTAAATGTGCTTTTGTTGCCATTGTTACCGATGTATCTGTTATTCCTCTTGCCATTTTAGCAAGGGTATTTCCTGTACAGGGTGCGACGATTAAAGCATCTAAATGTATTTTAGGTCCTAATGGCTCAGCATCCACTATTGAATGTATCACCTTGTTTTCTGTTATTTTTTCTACTTCTTTTATTAAAACCTCTGCTTTGCCGAAGTATGTATCGGTATAATAAACATTTTCGCTCATTATAGGTAAAATATCATAACCTAAATTTTTTAGCTTTTTTAATTCTTCAAGACTTCTTTTGTGTGTGCAAAAGGAGCCACAAAATGCATAGCCAATCATAAAGTCCCTCTCAAATTGTTAGATATGGTAAAATTGCTTCTAAAATTATTTCTGATGCGGTTTTAGGAAACATTTTTCCCGGTATTCCATTTCCGTTTATTGTGTTTTCTTTATTTGCAAAGCCATTTGCAAGCTCTATGCAAATGCTATTTTCAAATTTGTTTTCTGTTATTATTTCAGGAATAGTATTAAATACTATATCGTAGCCATTATTTTTTAACTTGACAGGCTTATAACCGTCTAATGCAATTTCTGTTTGCACTTCATTTCGTCTTGCGAATATGCTTACATCACAATTCAAGCTTTTAAGCATTTTCGCAAGATATTTCGCTATTCTGCCATAGCCTAAAATCAGTATCTTTTTGTTTAGCAGTGTTTCCTTTACCTCATTATAGTAAAGTGTAATTGCTCCCTCTGCGGTTAAATATGCATTTTTCTTTAAAAATGCTTCGTTGTCAGTATAATCTATTGCGTTTTCTATATACTTTGGTGATAAAATTTTCTTTATTTTGCTTTTTTCTAAAAGTGAATTATATTCGGTATCAGTATATTCCTTTCTTACGGAAAGAATAAGAATATCAGTTTCAATTTTATCAGTTATATTTGCTATTTTGGACTCATAGCCCAGCTTAATTAGTTGCTCATTTAAATAGTCGTATCTTTTGTCCTTTGATATAATTGTAATGTTCATATTTACACCTCAATTATATTTTATGCGACAATAGAAAAAGAGGCACTTTTTTGCCTCTTTAAATTATTTATTATTTTTTGCAATTAGCATATTGATAGAAAAGCCCTTCGCACTGAAGTTGCGTTCATATTCTGTACGAATGTTTGTTGCATCCATTTCAGAATTATGTAGGTCAAAGGTATGGTATTCAAGTGTAAAGGGTGACTTTTCTACTTCCTCTAAGGAAAAGTCAAAAAGCGGTCTGTTGTCAGTTTTAAAATTAAATGTACCGCCCGGTACTAAAATTCTTGAATACATTTTTAAAAATTCAATATATGTAAGACGGCGCTTTGTATGTCCCTTTTTGCTCCAGGGGTCGCAAAAGTTTACATAAATGGCATCTACAGAATTATCGGGAATATTAGGCAAAAGCATTTTCGCATCACCAACCATAAAGCGAACATTACCCATTTCTTCCTTGGTAAATTCGATAGGCTCTGAGCCAAGAGGGTATATTTCGCCATTTGGTCTTTCCCAGCCACCATTTTTAGCAAGGTCGCCAAGCCCTCTTGATTTTGCATAATTTTCTACTGCTAAAACGCAAACATCATCAATTTTTTCAATAGCGAGATAGTTATAGTCCGGCTCTTGTACTGATTTGCCTCTTATAAAATCGCCCTTACCACAGCCTATTTCAATTCTTAACGGTTTATTGTTTCCATATATTTCTTCCACGCTTTGGACAAGGCCCTCTGTTGTTTTTACTGTTAGGTTAGATAGAAGCGCTCTTCTTTCATTTCCGTGGGATTTTTTTCTCATTCTCATATTGATATTTGCTCCGTTTTTTGTTAAAATAAAATTACAATGTGTATTTTAACATATTTTTTTAAATATTTCTACACTTTTTTCAATTTATGGGGGATTTTTTATGACTTATACTTTTAAACCGAAAAGAGTTTGCTCTATTGCTATAAAATTTGACCTTGAAAACGGTATTATTTCAAATGTTTCATTTACCGGTGGCTGTGACGGAAATCTTAAGGCTATTTCTAAGCTGGTTGACGGTATGGAAGCTACCAAGGTAATTGAAATATTAAGAGGTAATGATTGTCGTGGCAGAGGTACTTCCTGCGCAGACCAGCTTGCGCAAGGAATTGAGCTTGCATTATATGAGCAGAATGAGGGTAAATAATGAAGAATTTTCTTATAATTGATGGAAATAGCATTTTAAACAGAGCCTTTTATGGCAATTTAAGACCGCTTACCACAAAGGAAGGCATACCTACCAATGCTATTTATACCATGCTTAATATGATTAAGAAGCACTTAGATGCTATAAAGCCTGAATATGTTATGGTTGCGTGGGATTTAAAGGCTAAAACCTTCAGACACAAGGCTTGTGATTTTTATAAGGCTAACAGAAAGGGTATGCCGGAGGAATTGGCTATTCAGTTGCCTTATGCTAAGGAATGCTTGTCGCTTTTAGGACTAAAGCTAATGGAGCTAGAGGGCTATGAGGCTGACGATTTAATAGGTACTGCAACGAGATTTGAGCATGATAGCGACGTACATTCCTATGTTTTAACAGGAGATAGGGATTCGTTACAATTAATTAATGAAAGCACCTCTGTTATTCTTACTAAAACAAAAGAGGATGTAGTTTACGATACTGAAAAATTTATTGCAGATTATGGCGTTACACCTACACAGTATATAGATGTTAAGGCGATTATGGGCGATAGCTCTGATAATATCCTCGGAGTTAGCGGGATTGGCGAAAAGGGTGCATTTAAGCTTATTTCCGAATTTGGCTCACTTGACAAGCTATACGAGGAATATGCGTCCTCTTCTCTATCTAACGGTATGAAATCAAAGCTTGAAAATGGGCGTGAAATGGCGTTTACATCTAAGTTTTTAGCTACTATTGCTTGTGATGCACCGATTAGAAATGATATTGAGGAATACAGATAT
>JAGAJV010000036.1 GCA_017625915.1 Clostridia bacterium | reverse complement strand
TTGCTTTGTGGGGTGTTGGCAATCACGGTGGCGGACCGTCATATAAGGACCTTACTGATATTAAGGAACAGCTTTTAACTGATAAGGAAATAGAATTTATTCATTCTACCCCAGAGAGCTTTTTTGCAGAAATTGAGCCAAAGGATGTAGTTGATAAATCACTTCATATTTCTATGCCGGGCTGTTATACCTCAATGTACCGTGTAAAAAAGCTACACGCACAGCTTGAAAATGAAATTTCAATGGCAGAAAAGCTTGCCTCCGTTGCATATATGACAGGCGCACTTGATAAATATCCAGAAAAGGAAATTCAAACAGCCGTTGAGGATTTACTCAACGCAGAATTTCACGATGTTTTGCCCGGTTCGTCTGTTCAGTGTGGTGAGGATGCAGGAATAAGATACCTAAATCACGGTATTTTAGAGGCTGAGAGGGCAAAAATTAAAGCTTATTTTGCTCTTTCCCAAGCGCAAAGGTCAGCAAGCGAGGGCGAATATCCTATAGTGGTATTTAATCCACATCCTTATGAGCTAGCTGATAATGTAGAGTGCGAATTTACCCTTGCCGATCAAAACTGGAGCGAAACAATGTCCTCACATATTACAGTTAAAGACGAAAATGGCAACACCGTGCCTTATCAAGTAATAAAAGAGGAAAGCAACCTTACTCTCGATTGGCGCAAGCGCATTATTTTTGAAGCCAGCTTAAAGCCAATGTCCCTTAATAGATATAGCGTATATATTGACTTTGAGGAAGCAGAAAAGCTTGAAAGAAAGCAAGAATTTATTTTTGATAATGGCAGAAAGCATGTTGAGGTTGACGAAAAAACAGGTCTTTTAAAATCCTATAAAATTGACGGCGTTGAATATCTTGGCGAGGGCTTTGGGCTATGTAGCTTTGACGATAATAGCGACCCTTGGGGAATGGGCAGAGAGCAGCTTAAGAGGATGGGAACAAATGAAAAGAGCTTTGCGCCCTTTCTTGCACCAAATGGCGTATTTAAGGGAATGAAATCCGTACAGGCTGTTGAAAATGGCGATATTTATCTAGGCATTGAAGCATTTTTTGAATGTGATAGCACTCGCGCAAGAATACTTTATAAAATTTACAAAAGCAACGACGATGTTGATATTGATGTTACTCTTTATTTTGGCGATATAGACAAGATAATCAAGCTAAGGCTACCAATACAACAAGCAGGAGCGCTTATCGGTCAAGCGCCCTTTGGCACAGATACGCTATTTATGGACGGCAGAGAAAATGTTGCTCATCGCTTTGTAGCGTTAGATACAGGAGATAAATGCGTCGCACTGCTTAATAAGAGTGTTTACGGAAGCCATTTTGAAAACGGTAGCCTTTATATGTCCCTTGCTCGCGGTGTAACCTATTGCGCACACCCAATAGGAACAAGAGAGCTAATCCCTAGTGATAGATTTACAAAGAAAATCGACCAAGGTGAAAATAATTATTCCTTTAGACTTACCGTTACAGACAGGAATCAGCTTGAACGCAATGCGGAGGAATTTGTAAAGCAACCATATGCACTTAATATTTTTCCAATTCCTTTGGAAAATAGCAAAAATGCACCACTTGATATTTCAATCGGTGGCGATATTATATCAATGCCAACAGTTAAAAAAGCCTACGGCAAGGATGCTATAATATTCCGTTTACTTAATAACACGGAAAACAGCGTAGAAAGCTACATTAAGGTAAACAATGCTTGCCTTGACTTGTCCTTTGGCAAATACGAGGTTAAAACCATAGTTTACGAAAAAAATACTCTTACAGAAAGCTATGAAATGGTAATATAAAATACTATGATGAACAAAAAAATTTTTATAATTATAGCTATTATTTTAGTTATGCTATTTTCATTAGTTGCCTGTGATAGAGACAATAATGTATCAAGTGACAGTACAAATACAGACACAGATACAGATATTTTCTATGATACAGACACAGATATAGAAAAGGAGCAGGGCTATTTTGTAGCAACAGTATCACAAAATAAAAATATAGCTGCTTCCCCCTATACAGATAACGCATCTGTTCCTGAGGAGCTACAGGGCATTTATTATTCCGCTGATGCCCCGGGCGGAAAGCCCAAAAACGATGGCACAGGAAAAATATACCTTACCTTAAAGCCCTCTCCCAATATTTGCATAACAAAGGTTGTAGTAAATGGAGAATATTCCTCTATAGAAAATCTTGGCAGAGATTTATACTGTATTCACGATGTAAAATCCGACCTTACAGTAAGCGCCTACACCTCTAATATGATAGCTGTACAAAGAAAGCTTTTTGCCGACTATGGCTACGGGATTTCTAACGACGGAAAATTAACAGTTACTTGGGTAGAAAATCCAAATCAGCCTCTTCGCTATGTGGAATTAAGCTACACAGACAAGGACGGCGCTCATACTGAGTTTATAGACGCTAAGGAAGGAAAGCGACAGCTTTTTGATATGATAGAGGGGGAAATTTACAAGGTTTCCATAAGGGCAGTAGGCGAAAAGCGCTTAGGCAAGCAGTATGAAATTGAATGCTGTTATATGAATGAGCCTAAGACTGTAAAATTCCCACGAATAGAAATAACCACAGAAAATCTGGTTTGGCCCGAATGTGATTTTGTTTCCTCGCCTGAGGATTGCTGGGGCGCAGGTATTACAAACGCATTTTATGAGCAATGTATAATGACCTTATATAACGAAAATAACGAGGTTGTTTATAGCTCCTCAGAAAATGAGGACTATAATGGCGCTAAGCTGAAAATCCGTGGAAACACCAGCGCAAAATACGCATCACATTCAAGATTTCCATATAAATTAAAGCTAGACAAAAGCTTTGATTTGCTCCGGCCCATAATCGGACGAAAGGATAATAGCGAGGGCTATGCTGACAGAGATTGGGTGCTACTTAACTACGGTAACGACGGCTATCGTATTTGTGGCGATGCTATCTCCGATGCAGTTGGCACAGAATGGTCACCTGATTATTGCTATGTTAGCCTATATCTAAATGGAGAATTTAGAGGAATTTATGTTTTATCCGAAGCAGTCGAGGAGGGTAACGAAGGCTGGCGAGTAAATGTAGATAAGGACGGATATGTTTTCGAGTGTGATGCATATTGGTGGAACGAGGACTACTATTTTAGCACACCTTTGACGAAAAACACGCCTATGTACTATACCTTTAAATATCCCGACCCCGACGAAAAGCCCGACTATACCTATCTGAAAGAATATATAACTAAATTCGAGGAAGCATTACAAAGAGACGACGACTCATATCTTGATTATATCGACCTTGATACCTTTGTAAAATGGCTTCTTGTGTCAGATTACCTATGCATAAACGACGGTGGTGGATGTAATCTTTTCCTTTACAAAAGGAATTCAACCGACGACACCAAGCTATGTATGGGGCCAAACTGGGATTTTGATTCTTATATGGGAAATATTGAGGGGCTATCCACAATTCGTTTAAGATGGGACGGCGCGCCATTCTATTATCAATACCTAATAGAAAAGCCCTCATTCCAAAAAAGGTACATAGAGCTATTTAATGAAACTCGTGACAACCTAATCTCGTTTGTAGACGACGCATTTGCAAGCATTGACAAGGAAGCACATTCACAGCTTTTAGAATTCTCTATTGCACGCTTTGGCACATCAAAAACAACACTACAAACGAGAAGAGACAGATTTGTAAATTATCTAACTCAGCACCTTGCTTGGATGAAAACACAATTTAATTAATAAAAAGCAGAGAAATCTGCTTTTTTGTTTATTGACAGGCACGGACGTGTGTGATAAAATGCTAATATAAGATTTTATAAGGACGGTATTATATGTTTACAAGCGTAACACCGGAGAGTGTTGGAGTTGACTCTAAAAATGTTTACAAGTTAATTAAACGACTGAACAAGCTTCATATGCACAGCTTTTTAATGGCACGTAGCAACGATATTTTCTGTGAATGCTATTGGAAGCCCTTTGATAAGGATTTTAAGCACAGAATGTATTCTGTCACTAAAAGCTTTATGTCAGTGGCAGTAGGACTATGTGTAGAGGACGGACTTATTGACCTTGATAAGCCCATAGTTGAGTATTTTAAGGACAAGGTAAAAATTGAGCCTTCCGATTATATGAAAAAGCAGACCGTAAGAGAAATGCTTACTATGACAACAACAGGCTTTGGTCGCAGTTGGTTTAGCGAGGGAGCATACGATAGAACCGATTTTTATATAAATTACCAAATGGAAAAGCGACCAAGCAATACTATGTGGGAATATGACAGTGCAGGCTCACAGGTGCTTTCCTCTCTTGTTGAAAGAGTGACAGGTAAAAGACTTTTTGATTTTCTAAACGAAAGAATATTTAAGAAAATAGGCGCATTTGAGGGCGCTACCATATTAAAGACGCCTAACGGCGATAGCTGGGGAGATTCAGCATTAATTTGCACGCCCAGAGATTTACTCACCTTTGCTCGCTTCGTTCTAAATTATGGCGTTTATAACGGCGAAAGGCTAATTAACGAGGACTATTTAAGAGTAGCAGCCTCACGCTTAAAGGATAATACAAATTCAGCCCATAGAGGCTCCTTTAATAATGGATATGGCTATCAAATATGGCAAGGACCAAAAAATAGCTTTGCCTTTGTGGGAATGGGCGACCAGCTTGCGCTGTGTGTGCCAAGCAAGGATTTAATTTTCGTTTGCACAGCAGATAATCAGGGCAATCCTGTTTCAAGAGAGCTTATTATAAATGGCTTCTTTGAATACATCGTTGACGAAATTAGCGACACCCCTGTGGCTGTAAATGAAGAATATGCAAAAAAATTAAAGGAGCTGACAGACTCCCTTGAACTATACTGTGAAAAGGGTTTTATCGACACTCCTACAAGGCAAAAGGTAAACGGAATTACCTACAAGTGCGAAAACAACCCAATGGGTATCAAGGAATTTCGCTTTGATTTTGAAAACGAAAAAGAGGGCACACTAACCTACGAAAACGAAAATGGCACAATGACACTTCCATTTAAGGTAAACGCAAACGCATTTAGCAAGTTCCCCGAGGAGGGCTATTCCAATGAATATGGCGGAGTACGCACACAGGATGGCTTCAAATACGACTGTGCAACCTCACTTGCGTGGACACAGGTGGACAAAATCACAGTGTTCTCACAAATCATTGACAGATATTTCGGTAATGTGACATTTTCATTCTTTTTTAAGGACAACTTAGCCTTCTTACACTGTGAAAAGGTTGCCGAGGACTTTCTATGGCAATATCAAGGCGACGCTATTGCTTTTAGAGAATAAATAAAATAGAAAACACTATCAGCTAGCAGCTGGCGGCTAACGGCTGACTGCTATTTAAGGAGGATAAAATGTTTAATGCAGAAAAAGTAAAAAATGAATGTGTACAGTGGATAAGAGATTTTTTTGAAAAAAACGGCAAGGGCTGTAATGCTGTTTTAGGTATTTCCGGGGGCAAGGATAGCTCAATTGTAGCTGCGCTTTGCGTTGAAGCTCTGGGCAAGGATAGAGTTATAGGTGTTTTAATGCCACAGGGTGAGCAGCATGACATTGATGCATCATATCAGCTTGTAAATCATTTAGGCATTAAGTACCATTTAGTAAATATCAAGGACGCAGTTGACGGTATTATTAAAAATATGCCTGCCGACCTTGAAATTACCCCTCAAACTATTCAAAATCTCCCACCCCGTATCCGTATGGCAACAGTTTATGCAATCTCACAAAGCTGTAACGGACGAGTTGCAAACACCTGTAATTTATCTGAAGATTGGGTTGGATATTCAACTCGTTATGGAGACTCAGTAGGCGATTTTAGCCCGCTTTCAAGATTAACTGTTACAGAGGTTAAGGAAATAGGTCACCTTCTGAATTTGCCCTATAATCTCGTTGAAAAGACACCTATTGACGGTCTTTGCGGAAAAACCGACGAGGATAATCTGGGCTTTACCTATGCAGAGCTTGATGTGTATATCCGTACAGGCAAAATAGACGACCCTGCAAAAAAAGAGATTATCGACAGAAAACACAAAAGCAATTTATTCAAGCTTGAGCTTATGCCTTGCTTTGAACCAAAGCTTTAAATAGCTACCAGCGGTCAGCTGTTAGCTGCTAGCAATATACACTATAAATATAAAAGAAAAAGTAAAAATCATATTTTTTGCGGTAGCATATTTGTTCGTTCTGCATTCAGTCTAACCTTGCTGACTGCTATCGGCTGTCCGCTTACCGCTAAAAAACGACTGAAAGGAGTTTTTTATGTTTGAAACAACAATTAAAATTGAGGGCATGATGTGTCCAATGTGCGAAAACCATGTAAACGAAACAATAAGAAATGGATTTAATGTAAAAAGCGTAAAATCCTCACACAAGGACGCACAAACTGTTATTACATCAAAGGAAAAAATTGAAAAGCTAGCTCTTGAAAAGGCAATTACCGCGCTTGGCTACAAGGTGCTGGGCATTAGCGAAAGAGAAATAGAAAAGAAAGGCTTCTTTTCGTTCCTCAAAAAGTAGTCACTTACACCTAAAAACAAAAAATCCCACACAGGTGTGTGGGGATTTTGTTTTTTAATTAGATATCGAGACTGTTAAGAAGTTCCTTGAGGTTCTTGATTTCAACCTCTGTAAGAGTGATACCCTTGCCAAGCTTCTCGTGTCCTTCTTGCCATACACGAATATCGTATACAGGCTCTTTTTCATTCCAGCTAACCAGATTAACTTCCTTAACCCAGCCATTCTTATTTTCTGAAATAAGACCGAAGCTCTTTACAATGTCAAACTTGAATTCTGGCATAGTAAACCTTTCCTCCTTAAGAAATTTTTTGACAGTCT
>JAGAJV010000035.1 GCA_017625915.1 Clostridia bacterium | reverse complement strand
ATTGTGCTTTCCTTGCCGCTATGGTAGTGTCCTTGAATGACAAGCGATACCTTTTGGCAATTTTTTATAATGTCACGAGCTTGCTCTGCGTTTTTGATAATATGCATTTTATCCACACTTGGGTCAAGATTTTCGTGAACCAGAACTATACAAGGCTTGCTTGATTTTTCAAGCTCGTTTTTTAAAAATTCTATTTGCTGCGGTGGCAAATTCGAGTCTGTCCATTCAACGCCTGCTTTATCAAAGCGCACCATATTTGAGCGATAGTTAGCATCTAATACAATAAAATTGTGTGTTATTGTTTCTATTGTATAGGGTGGAATTTTAAAGCCTGCTTTCCTTGCCATATCTTCAGCCAGCATAACAAGATAATCGTGATTGCCCGGGACTAGATAAAATGGAATATGATAAAATTCAATAAGTGACATTAGCTCATTAAAGCAGGATATTATATCATCCTTTGTGCTTTGCTCATTATGGTCAGTCATATCCCCTAAGCAAAATACCATATCTACTTTTTGCGCAGAAAAGACCTCCATTGCTTCTCTTACTTTATTTAAGGAAAGAATAGGTCGGCGAGTCGGTCCTAAATATTCTGTATGACAATAATGGCAATCTGTAAATACTCCGATTTTCATATGCACCTCGTTTATAATCCGTTTTAATAATTATACTATAATATTGAATTTTTTTCAATTAATACGAGTGTTTTTTTGTCAAATAATATAATTTTTTTATGTATTTGCGTACAAATATATTAAAAATATAAAAAAATAAATTTTTTTCAAATTTATCCTTTACAAATGGTGGTGGTTTTTGCTATAATACTAATGTCTTTTTAGTTAGTTTAAATTTTCTTTTTATATAGAGGAGTGTAAATATTATGAGTCGTATGGTCGGTACAGTATCAAGAGGATTAAGAGCGCCTATTATTCGCGAGGGTGATAATCTTATTGATATCGTAACAAATTCTGTTCTTGAAGCATCTAAGGATGCTAAATTCGATATACAGAACCGTGATGTTGTTGCAATGACAGAGGCTATTGTTGCAAGAGCACAGGGCAACTATGCTACAGTTGACGACATTGCAGCTGATGTTAAAGCAAAGTTTGGTGGCGACACTGTTGGTGTTATCTTCCCTATTCTTAGCCGTAACCGTTTTGCAATTTGTCTTCGTGGTATTGCTAAGGGCTGTAAGAAGGTTGTTCTTATGCTTTCTTATCCATCTGACGAGGTTGGTAATCATTTAATTAGCATTGATATGATGGATGAAAAGGGTGTTGACCCATATAAGGATGTTTTAGACCTTAAGACATACCGTGAGCTTTTCGGATATGAAAAGCATCCATTTACCGGTGTTGACTATGTTGAATATTATGAAAAGCTAATTAAGGATTGTGGCGCTGAGGTTGAAATCATTTTTGCTAACGACCCTCGTGCAATTCTTAGCTATACAAAGAATGTTCTTAACTGCGACATTCACTCTCGCTTCCGCACTAAGCGCTTATTAAAGAAGGCCGGTGTTGAAATCAACTACGGTCTTGATGAAATTTTAAATGCTCCTGTAAACGGTAGTGGATATAACAAGGAATATGGTCTTTTAGGCTCAAATAAGGCTACTGAGGACAAGGTTAAGCTATTCCCTCGTGATTGTCAAGCTCTTGTTGAGGATATTCAAAAGAAGCTATATGAAGCAACCGGCAAGGTTGTTGAGGTTATGGTTTACGGTGACGGTGCATTTAAGGACCCTGTAGGAAAGATTTGGGAGCTTGCTGACCCAATCGTATCTCCTGCTTACACAGCCGGTCTTGAGGGCACACCAAACGAATTAAAGCTAAAGTATCTTGCGGACAATGATTTTGCTAATCTTTCCGGTGATGCTCTAAAGGAAGCTATCAAAAAGGAAATCACTAAGAAGGATGATAACCTTGTTGGTAAGATGGCATCTGAGGGTACAACTCCTCGTCGTTTAACTGACCTAATTGGTTCTCTCTGCGACTTAACATCCGGCTCGGGTGATAAGGGTACACCTATTGTTTATATTCAAGGTTATTTTGATAACTATACAACTGAATAATACTTAAGGCACGCATAATGCGTGCCTTGTTTTATTTTAGTTGGTCGTAATCACTTTTTAGCTTAAAGCCCTCGCCGAGGACCTCTTTGGCATCATTAATTATGATAAATGCGCTTTTGTCGATTTTTCTAATTGCATTAATTAGCCTTGGTAGCTCTTTGGGGCTTACGATGCATAAAAGCATCAGCTTTTCGTTTTGAGAATACATTCCTTGACAATGAATGCCTGTTACTCCCCTTTCAAATTTTTCCATTACATATTTTGAAATTTCGTCCTGCTTTTCTGAAAATATTTGAACGGATTTTGCATTGTTGCCCAGTGTTACAATATAATCGGTGACCTTTGAGGAAATGTACATTGCGATTATTGAAAATATTGTAATTGTTATGCTTTTAAAAGCTATACCTGACGCTATAATTGCTGCACAGTCTAAAATAAGAATTATTGTAGCAAGGGATAGGTGTGGAATAAATCGCTTTATAATAAGTGATGCAAAATCACTTCCTCCTGTTGAGGCATCCTTTCTTACAACAAGACCGACACCAACACCAACTAAAAAACCTCCAACGATAGTGGCAAGCATCATATCTTCTGTAAAAACAGGAAAATAGCTAGTCAGCTCTAAAAAGATTGTCAATGCAACAATTCCTGTAGCTGTTTTTACTATTGCGTATTTTCCAAGGTATCTAAAGCCTAGTGCGAACAAAACAATATTAAATGCAATATTGGTAATTGAAATTTTTATATTAAATATATGCAATAAAATTGTTCCTATGGACGATATGCCACCCGATGAAATTTTATTAGGTGTTAAAAACATATTAATGCCTATTGATAGAATAAAGCAGCCAATAATTATAAATAAAAAGTCAATAATATACGGTAGTGATTTTTTCATATTACACCTCCTTATCTCTCAAATCAATTTTACAGTATTTATAGTTCTCTGTCAATTACTATTTTGGCTTTATAAAAATTAATTATAAAAAATCAAAAAACATCTTGATTTTTATTTTCAAGTATGATATAATATCGTGGCAATATGGAGAATTCGCCTAGCTGGTCGAGGGCGCACGATTGGAAATCGTGTAACCGGTAACACGGTTCCAGAGTTCGAATCTCTGATTCTCCGCCAAGTGAGACCAAAATCGAACTAATTCGGTTTTGGTCTTTTCTTATGCCTATTTTTAGGTTTTTGTGGTGTTCAAATTTCTAATATAAAGCATTTTAGCAGGGCTTTTTGCCCTGTTTTTTATTTGCTTAATTCCTTGATAATGTGATTTGATTTTCGCTTAAAAGTGGCTTTTATGCCGCGAAAGACGATTGACAAGAGTTTGGGGTGTGGTAGGCTATTTCAAGCCGAAAGGCAAGCAAAAACCCCGAAGGGGTTGTTGTCTTGGCTCTTTTATGCCTTACAACCACCGCCCCATCGAGGCTCTTGTCAATTGTTCCGTGGAATAAATGCTACTTTTATTTTTATCAGATATACATTTCTATTGTAAAACCATTTCTTTCTGTTTCTAAAAAACAAAAGCCCTGACTTTCGTCAGGACAGATGTTGCTATTTGGCTTATTGTAGTAAATTACTATATCTCTATCGGTTATTACAATTTTCTCAATCAATATTGAAATCATTGCTTGTGCATCAAATTTAATTGCCATTTCGTAAAAATCTCTAATTTCCTTTTCGGTTATCATTTTAGAGGATTTGTTTTCTTATATTGCAATCTTTTCTTCAAGCTCACTTAATTTTGCTTCAAGCTCGTGCAATCTTCTGTTAGTGGTATTCGATACAACACCATTTTCAATTGCAGTTACTAAATTATCAAGCGATTTTTCAACCTTTTTCTTTTCGCTTAATAGCATTTTTAAAGCAGCATTTTCAAGAAAATTTTTATTTTGTAAATCAAGAATGCCTTTGATTATTGTATTCATAACCTTTGGCTTTTTTAATTCTGTAATAAGGCTATCAAGTACAGTTTCTTCTAAAAGCTCTTTTGTAAATACCTCTTGCTTACAACCATTGCGATTTTTTCTTCCGTAGCATTTGTAGTATCTTCTTTTGTCGCCTGTACAAGATGTTCCACATTCTGCACTAATTGGCTGACCACATTTTCCACAGAATGCTTTTTGTCTAAAGATATATACAATTTCGGGACTTCTTGAGCCTTTTTTATTCTTTTGCATTTTATCACGAACTATTTCAAAAATGTCAGTTGGTACAATTTGAGGATAGATATTTGTAAATACTTGTCCTTTGTATCTATACACACCTGAATATTTTTCTGTTTTCAAGATTTTGTAAACAGTATTTCTTGCAAATGGCTTACCTCTGTTGTATATTCCTTTTGCATTTAAGGTATTCATTATGTCTTTTACATAAACGCCTAATGAATATTGCTCATAAATAAAGCGTACTACCTCGGCTTTTTCTTCGTCAATAGTTACTTTTTTGTTCACGATTATATAGCCATAAGGTACATATCCACCTGTGAAATTACCTTTTAATCTTGTTTCATTCATTCCACGACGGACTTTTTGAGAG
Source organism: Clostridia bacterium (assembly GCA_017625915.1). Lineage (GTDB taxonomy): Bacteria > Bacillota > Clostridia > Oscillospirales > CAG-272 > RGIG2000. Next base: position 449 of record JAGAJV010000035.1, on the reverse strand, counting down.
AGTTCTGCTGAATAATACTCGGCATATCCCTCGTGTATAGCTTCAATGAGTATTCCCTCTGGGGAGTCTGGTATCACTTCAGTAGCAGATTTTACCTTTACACCATTTTCTTTTAGTGTATGCTTATGAATAGCAGACTCGTATTTGTTTCTTGAAAATCTATCAAGCTTGTAAACGAGTACATAATCCCATTTCTTGTGCTTACTATCTGCTATCATTTGTTGAAATGCAGGTCTATTATCGTTAGTACCTGTCATTGCTCTGTCAATATATGTATCAAGAATGATTATATTATTAACCTTTGCATATTCTTGACATACTCTTAATTGACCGTCAATTGATTGTTCGTTTTGATTTTCACTTGAATAACGAGCATAAATTACAGCTGTTTTCAATTGATTTGATTGTGATTTTTGATTTTTCAATTCCATTTTCAAAATCTCCTTTTT
>JAGAJV010000008.1 GCA_017625915.1 Clostridia bacterium | reverse complement strand
GACAGTATTCTGTCGAGGCGTTTTTATATTTAAAAATCTAATTATCTAACTGCTGGCGGCGGACGGCTAACGGCTAATTTTTGGAGGAAATTATGGAATTTAACGGCGTAAATTTTGATACTTATTTAAAAAACTATCCAAATGAGGCAGGCTACTATGGAAAATACGGTGGCGTATATGTAGACGAAAACCTAAAAAAGGCTATGGAGGAAATCACCGAGGCTTATTTTACAATTTGTAAGTCAAGCAAATTTATTGGTGAGCTTCGCAGAATTAGAAAGGAATTTCAAGGCAGACCAACACCAATTTCTCACCTTGAGCGTCTTTCAAACAAGTACGGAAATGTTCAGCTCTATGTAAAAAGAGAGGATTTAAACCACACAGGTGCGCATAAATTAAATCACTGTATGGGTGAAGCGCTTCTTGCAAAATATATGGGCAAGAAAAAGCTAATTGCCGAAACAGGCGCAGGACAGCACGGCGTTGCGCTTGCAACTGCTGCTGCATATTTTGGTCTTGAATGTGATATTTATATGGGCTCTGTTGATATTAAAAAGCAAGCGCCAAATGTAGCGAGAATGAAGATTTTAGGTGCAAATGTTGTTGAGGTAACACACGGTCTTGCTACACTTAAGGAAGCAGTTGACGCAGCATTTGAGGCATATAGCAAGGATTATAAAAACTCAATTTACTGTATCGGCTCAGTTGTAGGACCTCACCCATTCCCAATGATGGTAAGAGATTTCCAAAGCGTAGTTGGAATTGAGGCAAGAGAGCAATTTTTGGACACCACAGGCGAATTACCGGACGCAGTTGTAGCTTGCGTAGGTGGCGGCTCAAACTCAATGGGTATGTTTGCAGGCTTTTTAAATGACCCTGTTGATATATATGGCGTAGAGCCTCTTGGCAGAGGAACAGCTCTTGGCGACCACGCAGCAAGCCTTCAATATGGCGAGGAGGGCATTATGCACGGCTTTAACAGCATTATGCTAAAGGACGAAAATGGCGAGCCTGCTCCTGTATATTCAGTTGCAAGCGGACTTGATTACCCATCCTCAGGACCTGAGCACGCATTTCTACACGACCTTGGCAGAGTAAAATATGATGTAATAAACGACGAGGACACAATTGACGCATTCTTTGAGCTTTCTCGCTTAGAGGGCATTATCCCAGCTATCGAAAGCGCTCACGCAGTAGCATACGGTATCAAGCTTGCCAAGAAAATGGGCAAGGGCTCAGTTCTTATCTGCCTATCAGGAAGAGGCGATAAGGATATGGACTATATCATCGAAAAGTATGGCGACAAGTATCTGAAATAATAAAAAACGGCTTAATATGAAGAAAAAATCATATTAGGTCGTTTTCTTTTAGTTTATAAATGTAATTTACAATTTTTAATATAATATTTCTTGACAATATACTAAAAATAATATATTATATAAATAAGCATAAACTTCTTTAAAGAGGTGATGGATATAAATAAAATAGATAAAACCGTTTTGAAGGAAACAGCCTTTATTGCAATATGGATGCTGATTTTTAGCGGAATTATGCAAGCAGTATTTCTCATAATTCAAAAATGGGATTATACCGTTTTGCTTGGCAATCTTTTAAGTGGTGTAATGGGTGTTTTAAATTTCTTACTACTCGGCTTAACGGTGCAAAAGGCAGTAAATTCCGAGGACGAAAAGTATGCAAAAACGCTAATGAAATCGTCACAGGCAATAAGGCTTGTAATGATATTTGGTGTTGCGATTTTAGGCGCAACAGTGCCTTGCTTTGATTTGTGGGCAACGCTTATTCCACTTTTATTCCCAAGAATTGCAATAGTTATCCGTCAAATCCTATTAAACAGAAAGGGAGGCGACGCAAATGGATAAAGAAAAAAACCAAAACGAAAACACTCAAAACGAGATAACCTTAAAATTTAAAATCATTGATATTTTATATATCGTAATGATGATAGCGCCAATTGTGATAGCAATAACCCTTAAGGTGCTATTTACCCCGGGTGGCGACGGTGTTAATATAACAGGACCGCTAATTTATGTAAGAATTCCGTTTGCTTTACAGGATATTATAATTACAGAGGCCCAAATAAACTCTTGGCTGATTTTAATAACAATTTTCGGTGTGTGCCTGTATATGACACACGGGCTTTCGGAAAATCCAACATTAAAAAGACAGCATTTTGCTGAAATGATAGTGGAAAAGGCAGAAGCACTAATAAACGATAATATGGGCGATTATTATATGAGCTTTACACCATTTATTATGGCAATAATGGCAATATCTGCATTTTCAAGCCTTATGTCACTGTTTGGCTTATTCCCACCAACCTCGGATATGAATGTGGTGGCAGGCTGGTCAATTCTGGTATTTGGAATTATCACCTACTATAAGCTAAAATGCGGACCGCTTAATTATATGAAGGAATTTACAAAGCCTGTTGCAGTTTTAACGCCTATTAATATTATAAGCGAATTTGCAACACCTGTTTCAATGGCGTTCCGTCACTACGGAAATGTGCTTTCAGGTATAGTTGTATCAGTGCTTGTCGGCTCTGCATTACAGGGACTATCCCGTATGCTTCTTGGCTGGGCAGGTGGCTTTATAGGCTCAATTCCACTGCTACAGGTAGGTATTCCGGCAATATTATCGGTTTACTTTGATGTATTCAGCGGACTGTTACAGGCATTTATTTTTGCAATGCTGACTATGCTATATGTATCGGGGGCATTTGATTTAGATGCGTTTATGGAATACAAACGCAAAAAGCAAGAAAAGAAAAATAAAAAATTAAAAATAAAACAAACTAATTTGGAGGAAAATTAAAATGGCATTAGCAATTGGTATTATTTTAGGCTGTTGCGCACTTGGCGCAGGTATAGCAATGATAGCAGGTATAGGTCCTGGTATCGGTGAAGGTAACGCAGTAGCAAAGGCTTGCGAGGCAATCGGCCGTCAACCTGAATCAAAGGGCGCAGTTACATCAACAATGATTATGGGCTGTGCTATCGCAGAAACAACAGGTCTATACGCATTAATTATCGCAATTTTACTTATTTTCGTAGCGCCAAACACATTTATTAACGCATTACAAAAAGCACAGGAAATGGGCTTATTCAATCTTTAATAAACAGGAGATAATATGCAACCATCGGATATCATAACAGTCAATCTATGGCAAATTGTGGTTTCCCTGCTTAACCTTGTTATACTCTTTTTGATAATTAAAAAATTCTTATATAAGCCTGTTAAAAATATACTTAAAAGCCGTCAAGACAAGCTTGATGAAAAATATACACAGGCAGATAAGTATTTATCTCAGGCAGAAAGTACAAAAACCGAGCTTGATAAAAAGCTGAACGATGCTGAAAATAAGGCAGACGCAATCTTAAACGAAGCAACTGCCAATGCTGAAAGACGCAAGGAAAAAATCGTCGGTGAAGCAAGAGACGAGGCAGAAAGCATTATCCGTCAGGCTAAAAATCAAGCCGAGCTTGAAATGAAGAAGGCAGAAAGCGAAATTAAAGCACAAATTGTTGATGTTTCCTTTGAGCTTTCTAAGAAGCTTATTGAAAGAGAAATTAAGGAAGAGGACCACCATAAGCTAATTGATAGCTTTATCGACCAAATAGGTGACAGCGATGAAGAATAATATTAGCCACGAATACGCAGAGGCGCTATTTCTCTTATCCTGTGAGGAAAAAAGTGAGGAAAAATATCTATTTGATTTAAGGCTTGTTAAGGAAATGCTTGACCAAAGCCCGGAATATTTAGAGCTTCTTCATTCCCCGAGCATAGAAAAAGAGGAAAAGCTAAATTTAATAGATGCTGCCTTTAGCGGTAAAATAAACGAGCATGTAGTGTCCTTTTTAAAGCTGCTTTGTGAAAATAATCGTATAGAATATATTTATTCCTGCTTTGAAAATTACGAAAAGCTTTATAATCAAGTAAAGCGAGTAATAGTTGCAAATGTAACAAGTGCTGTTAAGCTTACAGACGGGGAAAAAGCAAAAATCACAGAAAAGCTAGAAAAGAAATTTGGATGCAGGGTAGAGCTTTTATGCGAAACAGACGAAAAAATCCTTGGTGGTATCATAATAAAAACCGATGATACTATCCTTGACGGAAGTCTAAAGCGTAAAATGCGTGATGTAAAGGAAGTGATTAGCAGTGAATCAAAGACCTGAGGAAATCAGTAGCATAATCAAAGAGCAAATCAAAAATTATAAATCTAAGATAGAAATGAGAGAAACGGGCACTGTTATCCTTGTAGGTGACGGTATTGCTAAGGTTTATGGCCTTCGGGACTGTATGTCAAGCGAGCTTCTTGAATTTGAGGACGGAAGCTACGGTATGGCGCAAAATCTTGAAACAGAAACAGTTTCAGTAGCTATTCTATCCGACACAAGCGATATTCACGAGGGAAGCATCGTTCGTCGTACAGGAAGGGTAGTTTCCGTGCCTGTAGGCGAAAAATTCCTTGGCAGAATAGTAAACGCCCTTGGCGAGCCAATTGACGGTAAAGGAACTATCGAAAATAACGGCACAAAGCCAATTGAGGCTGAAGCACCTGGTATTATTGAAAGAAAAAGCGTATCAGTGCCACTTCAAACAGGAATTAAGGCTATTGACAGTATGATTCCTATTGGCAGAGGACAAAGAGAGCTTGTAATAGGTGACCGTCAAACAGGTAAAACAGAAATTTGTATTGATACAATTATAAATCAAAAAAATACAGGCGTAATTTGTATATATGTAGCTATCGGTCAAAAGAGCACATCTGTTGTTCAATTAGCAAACGAGCTAAAAAGGGCTGGCGCTATGGAATATACAATTATCGTGTCCGCCTCAGCCTCCGAAAGCGCTCCGCTTCAATATATAGCACCATATTCCGGCTGTGCTATGGCAGAATATTTTAGAGAGCAGGGCAAGGATGTATTAATTATTTACGACGATTTATCTAAGCACGCGGTTGCATATAGAGCGCTGTCCTTGCTTATCCGTCGTCCACCGGGCAGAGAAGCATACCCTGGTGATGTATTCTATCTACATTCAAGATTACTAGAGCGCGCAGCTTGCGTTGACGAAGCATATGGCGGCGGCTCAATTACAGCATTACCGATTATCGAAACACAGGCAGGCGACGTATCTGCATATATTCCAACTAATG
>JAGAJV010000034.1 GCA_017625915.1 Clostridia bacterium | reverse complement strand
CGACCTCGCCGTTTGGGGTAGTTGACCAGCCTATAAAGCGATAATTTTGCTTTACAAATGTATTTTCAGGCAAAGCTACTGTCTCGTCTGTTTTTATTTCTATTTCAGACATCGAGCCGCTAGCACCGTTTCCGTCAAAAATAAGCTTGTTTGTATTAGCCTGCCAAGCCGCATAAAAATTAATTGTGCTATTTACTCCAACCTTGTATTCTTCGCCTACCTCGTATGTATTATATCCATCTGTCCAGCATAAGAATTCGTATCCTAGCTTTTCAAAAGGATTATTTGGTAAAGTAATTACTTCGTCGGTTTTTGCAGTTACATTATCAATACTGCCACTTGTTGCACCGTTTCCGTTAAATACTACGGTGTTTTCGTTTGCTTGCCAAATTGCATATAGCTTATATGTTTTTTTAGGTCCCATAATATAATTTGCGCAATCCTCATATTCAACACTACCATTTTTATCGGTTGACCAGCCAATAAATGTATAGCCTAGCTTTTCAAAGGTGTTTTGAGGGAGCAGGGGAGCTGCGTCTGTTAAAATCTTCATACTTGGCATAGTGCCGTTTGTTGCGCCGTTTCCGTCAAATATAAGTGTATTTTCGTTAGCAATCCACTTTGCTGTAAGTGTTATAGGCTCGGTTACAGAATAGCCAATAAAGGACCATTTTTCGCTTCCTATATACCAACCATCAAAGGTGTAGCCGTCCTTGGTAGGTGCTTGAGGTTCGGTTGCTTTATTACCGACTGCAATATCCTGTGGCGCTATTATATTCCCACCATCTGTATCAAATGTAACCTTAACCTTATTGGTTGCTTCCCATTTTGCATATAGAGTTATTTCGCCTGTTGTTCCCTTGACGATATCTGCTATAGGTGCAGTTAATGCTTCATCGGTAAACCAGCCTTTAAAATCAAAGTCGTTTTTTGTTGGCTTTAAAAATGTAAAGACGGTATTAATATCATATACATTTATGTTATTCTCATTGTTGGTGCCACCGTTAAGCATATAATTAATACTATACTTTATCGGTGTTTTAACTATGCTAACAGTGATATTACCTTGGATATTGGTTAAATCCTTATCCTCCCAAGCTAAATTATAGCCTGTAACCTTTTTAGGTGCTGGGATATCTATTAAAGTTTCTCCCTTAGCTACGGTTTTAATAACATCCGGATAGCCATCGCCTTGTGAAAAGGTTATTGTAAAATTTTCAATTGCATCTGTGTCGGTATTTACATCTGGATTGTTATCGCAGGACGAAAAGGCGAAAACAGCAAGTAACGCAAATACAATACAACACACAAGCAATAGTTTGTACTCTGTTTTTTTCATAATTGTCTCCTTATAATATAGTATCTACAACAATATGATAGCACTTATTTGTTTTTGTGTCAAGCAATCGTAGGCTTATTTTTGCTAACCCCAGGTTTACATTTTATATTTTTAACACTAATAAACAAAAATGCATTGCCAAATGGCAATGCATTTTATTATTTAATTATGCTTCTGGGTTGTAGTCTGGGTTTGCAACCTCAATTTCTATTTCTAAGAACTTGTTAGTTGTTCCAACATCCCACTTTTGTGCTCCAATTTCAACTCTTATTGTCTTAACTGCAGCTGGAGCTCCATCACCTGAGCTATAAATTAGTACATCCTGTACTGAATATGCAGCTGTTAAGCAAGCGTTATATTCAGCTACTAGGTCGCCTGCTTCATTAAACAAGCTCCACTTAGCATATGACCAGTTACCACAGCCCTTTAGGTTGATTTTTGTTATATCAATTTCTTCCTTGAAGGTAATAGTTAGAACATCATTAGTATTACCGTACCAGCTTCCATCTCCATTATCATAGATACCGCCAGATGATGCAACACCATCAAATAGATTGTTAACCTTATCTTTTCTTGGGTTTTCTTCATTTGTAGTAATGGACTCGATGACATTTTTATCAAACTTCATTGATGGGTCTTTTAGCTTATCGAACCATTTTGCGTAAACAGTGATATTAGTTGTTATGCCATGTGTTGACTTGATTTGCTCTGTGCAAGCCTCATCTCTATACCAGCCAATGAGGTATGTACCTTCCTTAGTTGCATCAGCAAATGTTACATTGCTTTCAACTGTAAATGTAGATTTATTAGCTTCTGCGTTTGTACCATCATTTAATACATATGTAATATTATATGTAATGATTTCCCATTTAGCAAATAGTGAGATACCACCGATTGTTTTTGCTGGAACCTCTGTTACTGCTTCGCCTGTAAAGTCCTTATCAAGATACCAGCCCTTGAATGTATAGCCCTTACGAGTTGCGTCAGCAAGAACGAGCTTATTTTCGCCTACATTTTCAACAGTGTAAAGAATTGGGTTTTCAGAAGGAACTTCGCCCTCGTTGCCCTCGTATGTAATAGAATATTCAACAGGTGTATACTTAGCATATAGCTTTAGATTTGCTATGCTATTTTCAATTCTTGAAATTTCGCCTGTATAATCGCTATCTGTATACCAACCGTCAAATGTATAGCCTTCTACTACAAATGTAGGAGCCTTTAGGTCGTACACATCTGCAACTGTATAGGTTGATGGGTTTTCAGCGTTATTTGTTGCAATGTCGCCTAGTACATATTCAACATTATATACGATAGGAGCCCACTTAGCATAAACTGTTACAGGAGCCTCTGTTCCCTTAGGTATGCTTGTAATTTCATTGCCCTCTGTGCAATCAATATCAGTGAACCAGCCCTTGAATTCATAACCTGCTCTTGTTGGGGATTGGAATGCTACTGTTTCATTCTTGTTGAAATCAACAGGGTTCTTCTTGTTGTTCTTACCACCGTTTAATTCATAAACGATGTCAAATCTTTCGAACTCATATCTTGCATAAAGTGTGATTTTGCCTGTTTTACCAGCTTCGATTTTTTCAACCTTTGTTTGATAACCAGCTTCTAAATACCAGCCCTCAAAGTCATAACCAGATGGTGCTGCTGCCGGCTTTAATATAATATCGCTACCTGATAATGTGTACTTTGTTGGGTTAGCAATATCGTTTGTACCAGCGCCTACCTCATATACGATTTCGTATTGAACAAGCTCCCAGCCTGCATAAAGAGTTACATTGCCCTTTGAGCCTGTAGCAATTTGTTCTACCTTTGTTGTAAGCTCTGCATCTGAATACCAGCCTAAGAACTTATTGCCGACCTTTGTAGGGTTAGCAAGAGCTATTGTTGCTGTTTCGATAGTGTACTTTGTTGGGTTATTTGCATTTTCGCCACCGTCTACTTCATAAGTAATTGTGTACTCAATTGCTGTCTTAACTGCATTAACTGTCATATCAGCTGTAACATTTGAGAAATCTGTTGTTTCCCAAGCTACTGAATAACCGTCAACCTGCTTTACAGTAGGAACGTTTACTGTTTCGCCAGCCTTTACAGTTACCTTGTCTTCTGTACCGTCAGCCTGCTTAAAGGTGATTGTGTAGGATGTTACTCCTGCGTCGGTGTTTGTGTCGGTGTTTGTGTCGGTATTTGTATCTGTGTCATCATTTCCGCCACCGCAAGAAACGAGAGCAAATGACATAACTACGATAAGTAGTAACGATACAAGTGCCAACCATTTGATTGAATTTTTCATACCTTCCTCCATATATTTAAGCGTTTCCGCTTATTTTAACAAAATTAATTAATTTTTACATCAAACGCAAAAGAAATTTTCTTTTCATTTAATGTATATTGTGGCTCGGTATCCGGTCCACAGGACGAAGAGCCTACACCTGAGTTTTTATAGTCAATTCTTATATGTGTTGCATAAGAATCGCCTATTTCATCTGTATGCTTAGCATTATAAAGCTGTTCAATGCTATAGCTTGATACATTAATATCAAAGCATTTATCTGATGTAAATGTTAGCTTATCCTCTACATTAAGGACACGCACGCCTCTATGTGTACCGTGCTCTTGTGGCATTACATAGTTTACATATTCATTTGAAGCAATGCTTTCAAACCACGCTTGCTTTACATGGTGAGACATATCTATATAGTTTTCGTACGGACCCATACCGAAGTATTCAAAGCGCTGATTTTCTT
>JAGAJV010000033.1 GCA_017625915.1 Clostridia bacterium | reverse complement strand
GCTTAGTAGTGCCTAAAATCGCATTTTTTGGACACAGGTCAAGGCAAATTTCATTAATTGCCTTCTTTTGCGCATTAGTAGGCTCATAGCTTAATAGCTTGTATAGAGGATCTACATCTGTATCATACATAACAGGAGCATTTTTTTTCACCGCTGCATTTTTCATACTCGAAACAGCAACAGCAAAGGTAAATAGCTCATCAAAGGTCAGCCTTTTAATTGCCCTGTCCAGCGCATCCTCGCTTTCAGGAAAATGTATGTTGCGTAATGCATAGGGGAGTGCGCATAATCCCATGCTTTGCCGTATGCTTTCCGGTAAATAATCCTTTAGCATTAAAGGAACACTTGCAATTATTTCTCTTAAAAGCTTAGATAAATACTTTTGATTTACACCTGTAAAAAGAGGATACACAGACACAAGCGGCGCTAAATGCCTATCGGGAATTACGGCATCATAAGATGGCGAATTCAAACACAGGGTACGCTTTTCCTTAGTAACCTTGCCCCAAAATCTAAATACTCCGCCCGTGTGAAAAATATCCTTTAGATAATTTTGATTGAAATATGTGATATTTACGCTACCTGTGTCGTCAAAGGCCTTAAATTTTAAAAGTGACATTCCTCTTTTTACCATAGCAACCTTAGGCTCAGTAGCAACGGTTAAGATATATGAATGATACTCGTCGTAAAATTCTGCTTGATTTAAGGATTTTATATCTCCTCTGTTTTGGTATGCACGAGGCAGATAATAGAGTAAATCCTTGACGGTGTGTAGATTATTTTTGGTAAAAGCCTTAAAATGCTTGTCACCGACACCGTTTAACTCCTTCAAGGATGAGTCTAATCTCATAATACTAAATCCTTTCTTAATTAAGTATGGGGAGGGGCTTGCTCCTCCCGCAAATGCTTGACAGAAAATAATATAATGCCTCTCTAGGTAAGCAAGAGAGGCATTTAATTCATTATAGTCCTAAAACAGCAGCGCCGACAATACCCGCATCATTACCCATTTCGGCAATTTTTAATTCACATTGCGGTGTAACGCCTGTCTTTGTGTATGTTTGACCGAAAACTGCTTCCTTAAGCGGAGCCAGTAAATAATCCTTTTCATTACATACACCACCGCCAATTGAAAGCACATTTGGTTGGAAAATGTTAATTACATTGGCAATACCGCAAGCGAGATAAGAAATAAACTCATCAACGATTTCCTTGCCAACCTCATCCCCTTGCTTCATAGCAGCAAAGGCAACCCTTGCATTTGTATTGTTTAAATCTCCGTTAATTAAGTCCTCAAGAATAGTCTTACGACCTTCCTCTCTGGCCTTGATAATGTGCTCCTTAGTCATATTTGTAAGACCGGTTGCAGAGCTGTATGTTTCCCAACAGCCGCGTCTTCCGCAAGAGCATTGCTTGCCATCCTTTTCAATTACAATATGTCCAAGCTCAGCACCTGCATGGTTAAAGCCGGAATAAACCTGACCGTCAAGAATAATACCGCCGCCAAGACCGGTACCAAGAGTAATCATAACTGAATATTTAGCGTCCTTAGCAGCGCCCGCTATAGCCTCTGCCTTAGCAGCAGCGTTAGCATCATTTTCTATGTAAACCTTTTTTACGCCAAGATATTCCTTAAGTAAATCTGCAATTGGGAATTTCTTGAATGGCAGATTGTTTGCGTATTCAACAACACCTGTCTCAGAATTTGCTGTGCCCGGAGTTGCAATGCCTGCATATTCAATATCATCAATTGTAAGACCACATTCCTCAACAACAGCCTTACAAGCATTAGCCATATCCTTAATAATTAGCTTACCGTCACGGTTAGCCATGGTAGGAGTGCTTTTTTTCTTAATAATTTTGTAGTTTTCATCAACTACACCGACAGCGATATTGGTACCGCCTAGGTCAATGCCTAAATAATACATAAAATTACCATCCTTTTTGCAATATTTTGCTATTTTAATTATACAGTTCAAACATCTAAATGTCAAGTGAGTTTTAGTCTAAAAACTGTTATTTTTGTGCAAAATTTTTATAAATTCTCACACTTGGTTATAATGCACAAAAGAAATGATTGAAGATTGTGCAATATTACCAAATCTAAATATTTTTAAAAAGAGTGAAAAAATCTCGCAAATCCAACTGTCACAAGGCTTTTTGGCTAATTTTTTTAAAGTACCCAAAATATCATATTGCTTTAAGGACACACATATTTTTAATTGATATATAATATAGCATAAAATATCTTTCTTGACATTTGTTGGCTTGTTGTGCTAAAATAAATTGTACATTATATATACGCATATGCGTATGTACATATATTTTCGCATTTGCCTATGCGACTTAAGTAAAACGGAGGATTTCTTATGAAAAGAAAAGCAAGAAGATTACTAGCGATGCTTTTGTGTGTTATCATGCTCGTCTCAACAATGATAATTCCACTTTCAGCCGCTGGTAAAAAAGGCTCTGGAAGCATTGCAGATGTTAGCGATATTTTAAATGCGCTAACCTATGCTGAATACAGAAAGAGCTATTTGACCGCACCTAAGGGTGAGGACACTGTTGATATCATAGCATCTGATGATAAAAATCTTGTCAAGGAAGACACTACTGCCGACATTAAGGTTGTAGATTGGCAAGGAAAGGAGAATGTTTTATATATTCCGAGCTCTGGCTCAGTAACCTGGAAGTTCAATATTGAAAATGCAGGTAACTATGTTATTGCCATTGAGTATTGCCAGGCTGACGACGATAAAACAAACTCGGTAGAAAGAATATTCTACATCAACGGTGAGGTTCCGTTCTCAGAGGCTCGTTCAATTGTGCTTTCAAAAATTTGGGAGTATAAGTATAAGGTTGACGAAAATGGAAACAAAACCTTTGAAACTGATACAAATGGCAACGATATTCGTCCCGAGGTTATTCCTTCTCTGGGTTGGACTGAGTATGAGATGATTGACTCAAATGGTTACTATACCAATCCCTTTGAGTTTTATTTCGATGGTGGCGAAAACACAATTACATTTGAAAGCGTAAGAGAGCCTGTTTATATTAGCAAAATCACTCTTCGTCCTCAAAAGGACATTGCTACATATGATGAGTACCTGAAGCAACACGGAGCTAGCTCAGCTGTAACATCAAGCCCTATTAAGATTGAGGCAGAAGCACCAAATAAGGTTTCCAATGTTACAATGTATCCTGTAAACGATAGAACATCATCTATCACAACAGGCTTAACAGGCAACCAATCTGCTCAGGTTACAAAGTATAACACAGCAGGTAAGGAGCAATGGCAAACCGTTGGCGAATGGATGACCTACGAAATTGAGGTGGCTGAGGACGGCTATTACTCAATTGTATTAAGATATAAGCAGGACCTGCTTAGCGGTATGTATGTATCAAGAAGAGTTTATATTGATGGCGAAATTCCGTTTGCAGAGGCAAGCAACTGCCGTTTCCCATTTACAAATGATTGGAAAACAGTAAGACTTGGAGATGGCGAAACAGAATTTAAATTCTATTTAACTAAGGGTAAGCATGAAATCAAGCTGGAGGCAGTGCTTGGTGAAATGTCCTCAATTATCCAACAGGTAAACTCAACGCTATCCAACATCAATAGCTGTTACCTTGAAATTCTTAAGCTTACAGGTAGTGACCCAGACGAAAACCGTACATATAACTTCTCAAGAGTTATGCCGGACGTGCTTAAGACAATGATGATTGAATCTGTAAATTTAAAAGAGGTTTACGACTACCTTGTTGAGCAGGTAGGTAAGGGTGAAAAAACTGCTACTATTGAGCAGATTTACATTCTTTTAAATAAAATGGCTAGTGACGAGGAGCAAATTCCGGGCAATCTTGCCACATTAAAAACACAGATTGGTTCACTTGGTACATGGATTAACAGTGCGCAAACACAGCCATTACAGGTTGACTATATCCAAGTTCAAGGAGCAGAGATGGAGGTGCCTAAGGCAGAGGCAGGCTTCTTTGCTTCACTATGGTATCAAATTAAGCTTTTCTATTATAGCTTTACAACAGACTATAACTCACTTGGTGCTACAAGCGACGAGGCAAAGGAAAACGCTGTTGAGGTATGGGTAACAACAGGTACTAATGCAGGTCGTGAGGAAGCACAAATTATAAGAAATCTTGCAGATAATAGCTTTACTCCAAAAAAGAATATCAGTGTAAACCTAAAGCTCGTATCAGGCGGTACTCTATTACCGTCGGTTCTTGCAGGCGTTGGCCCTGATGTATCACTTATGGAGGGAAGCACAACAATTATAGACTACGCACTTCGTAATGCAGTAGTTCCTTTGAATACATTTATTGAAGAGGACCTTAAGAATGGTGAGGATGTACTCTCAGCATTCCCGGATGCTGCTGTTGTTCCTCTTACATTATATAATTATGATGTAGAAACAGATACAACAACACAAACCTACTACGCGCTTCCGGATACGCTTAACTTCTCAATGATGTTCTATCGTAAGGACGTGCTTTCATCACTTGACCTTGAAATTCCAAGGACATGGGATGATCTTCTAAGTATTCTTCCGGTTCTTCAATATAATAATATGGAAATTGGTATTCAAAACGATATTTACACATTTATCTATCAAAGTGGATATGAAGCATATGCAGACGAGGGTATGCGTATTAACTTTGACGATCCGGGTGTATTAAATGCATTTACAAAGCTTTGTAATATGTACACACAGTACTCGCTTCCATATACATACGATTTTGCAAACCGTTTCAGAACAGGTGAAATGCCTATCGGTATTGCAGGCTATACAACATGTAACCAGCTTTCAATCTTCGCATCAGAGCTATCCGGGCTTTGGTCATTCGTTCCACTACCGGGCTATGAGCTAAAGGACGAAAATGGTGAAACATATATCAATAACTGCGCTATGGCAACAGTAACAGGCTCAGTTATGCTTGCAGGTAGCAAAAACCAAAAGGGCGCTTGGGAATTTATGAAGTGGTACACCTCAGCAGATTTCCAAATTCCATATTCAAACGACATCGTATCAATTAAGGGTATTGCGGCAAGACCTGCAACTGCTAACACAGAGGCTCTGGCTGAGCTTCCTTGGACAAGCGAAGAGGCAGAAAACATTCTAGCACAGTTTGAAAATCTTGCAGCAGTAGAGAACCATCCGGGAAGCTACTATTTAGCTCGTTATGTCAACTTCGCATTCCTAGCAGCATACAACGAGGGTAAGGACCCGGCGGACGCACTTATGGATTATGTTAATACGATCAATAAGGAAATTATCAGAAAACGCCAAGAGTTCGGTATGGATGTACTGGAAATCGGTCAAACACTTGCAGACTTAAAAGCTAATCCGGCTTTAAAGGACTAAACAACAATACTAGAAAAGGAGAGAAATGTAAATGGACGAATTAAATAAAACCCAAAGCAGTGCTGAAGAAGTAGCACAAAATGATTTACATGAGTCTAGTGTTGTTGAGGGTGAAAACAATGGAAAGAAGAAGGCTGTTTGCCGTAAGGATATGACCAAGGCACAATGGACCTGGAAGGAAATGAAGAGAAATAAGGTAGCTTACTTTATGATAGCACCGTTTATGCTCGTATTCATTCTTTTCACAGCTTTCCCTGTTGTACTTTCGCTTTTACTAAGCTTTACAAACTTCAATATGCTGGAAATCAACGCAGATATGATTGTGTGGTTTGATAACTATACAAGACTGTTCTTCGATGACGATATCTTCCTTCTGGCATGTAAAAACACACTTATTTTTGCAGCCATCACAGGACCTGTATCTTATATACTTTCATTCCTCGTTGCGTGGTTCATTAATGAGCTATCCCCAAGACTAAGAGCTCTTGTAACACTCGTATTCTACGCACCGTCAATTTCCGGTTCAGTATATCTCATTTGGGGTATTATGTTCTCAAACGACTCATACGGTATTGTAAACGGTGTTTTACTTGACCTTGGTATCATAGATACACCAATTCTTTGGTTCTATGATGAAAAATATGCAATGACACTCTGTATCGTAGTTGCACTATGGATGTCACTGGGTACAGCCTTCCTATCATTTATTGCGGGCTTACAGACAATCAACAAGAGCTTGTTTGAGGCTGCCGCAGTTGACGGAATTAAAAACAGATGGCAGGAGCTTTGGTATATCACTCTTCCAATGATGCGCCCGCAGCTTATGTTCGGTGCGGTAATGGCAATTACAGGCTCATTCGGTTTTGGCGGTGTCGTAACAGCGCTTTGCGGCTTCCCGTCAGTAAACTACTCGTGCCATACAATTATGCACTGTCTAGAGGACTATGGTAGCACCCGTTGGGAGGTAGGCTATGCCTCCGCTATCGCATTTGTATTGTTCCTGATTATGATTGGAGCAAATACAATAGTAAATAAAGCACTATCGAAGGTAGGACAATGATATGAGAATTAAAGAGCAGAAAATGCGTGTCAGAAATCATCAAGTCGTCCTTAACCGTTCGGTAGGAGGCGACACCGGAATATTTGTATTCCTTGCAATAATGGGAGTATTTATGTTCCTTCCTATGTATTATACATTTATACAGTCCTTAAAGCCACTTGACGAGCTTTGGATGTTCCCACCAAGATTTTATGTATCAAAGATGACGGGTAAAAACTTCAGTGATTTGTTCAGCTTACTTAACACATCATGGGTTCCATTCTCAAGATACATATTCAATACAGTGTTTATTACAGCTCTAGGTACATTCGGTAACCTATTCCTGTCATCTATAGCTGCATACGCACTTGCAAAAATTCCATTCCCGGGCAGAAAGGGAATATTCTGGTTGATGCAGAAATCACTTATGTTTACATCAACCGTTACAGCAATTGCCAACTTTCTAACTCTATCCACAATCGGACTTATGGATAATCCATTTGCGATTATTATTCCGGCATGGGGCTCAACAATGGGTCTATACCTAATGAAGCAGTTTATGGATTCCTCAATTTCCGACGACGTGCTTGAAAGTGCCCGTCTTGACGGCTGTAGTGAGCTTCGTACCTTCTGGCAAATTGCAATGCCAATGGTTAAGCCGGCATGGCTAACGCTTATTATTTATTCCTTCCAGGGACTTTGGCAAACAGGCTCCTCACCGTATATTTATAGTGAGCAGTTTAAAACACTTAACTATGCAATCGCACAAATTACCGCAGGTGGCGTAGCTCGTGCAGGCGCAGCAGCTGCCGGTACAGTTATTATGATGATTGTTCCAATTTTAGTATTCGTTATTACACAGAGTAACATTATTGAAACAATGGCAACCAGTGGTATGAAGGATTAAGGAGGATTTATGAAAAAGCTAAATAGAATATTATTAATAGCATTAGCACTCATAATGCTCCTTCCATCCGTTATCAGTGCAACAGTACCTTATTCAACCTATACATATTCAATTGATGGCGAGGTTCTTGACTCTCCGGACGCATATGTACCTGACCAGCTTGTAAACTCAGTATCCTTAGGACTTGATGTTAAGCTAAAGAACCCATCAGATATTGAATCTGACGAAGCAGGCAACCTCTATATTACTGACAAGGAAAACAACAGAGTAGTTGTTCTTGACAATTATTATGAGGTTAAATATATTATTGATGGATTTGTAAACAAACACGGTGTTGATGATACATTTAACGGTCCAAATAGCTCCTTTGTTGTTGACAGTGGGGATTTCAAAGGACTTTATGTATGCGACACATTAAACTCAAGACTACTTGTATTTAATCAAGATAACGGTGAATTTATAAGAGAAATTTCAAGACCGGAGTCCGAATTATTTGATGAAAAAGAGGGCTATGCGCCTGTTAGCTGTGTTGTAGATAAATATGGAAGAATTTATGTTGCATCCAATGTCACAACACAGGGCGTTATAGTTATGACCTTCCAGGGTGAATTTATCAACTTTATCGGTGCTCCAAAGGTTACAATCAGTGCGCTTGAAGCATTAATTCAAATGATTAGTAAATCAGCCGCAGACCAATTGATTTTTGTTCCAACAGCCTATAATACACTTGACCTTGATAAAACAACAGGCGAGTTCGTATATGCAACAATTATGTACTCCTCTAAGGAGGATACCGATAAGCAACAGGCACAGCTTGAAACAAAGGAAACAGACGGTTCACCAGTTAGACTTTTAAATGCTAACGGTGCTGATATTATGAACCGTAATGGCTTCTTTGCTCCATCAGGTGAGGTTGCTATCGACGATACAAGGGTATTAACAGGCTCTAACGCAGGCGCACCAACAGGACCATCTGAAATTACTGACGTAGCAAGTGGACCAAACGGTGTATGGTCAATCGTAGACCAAAAGCGTTCAAAGATTTATACATACGATAGAGACGGTAACCTACTTTACATTTTTGGTGACAAGGGCTCACAGCTCGGAAACCTAACACAAGCAAAGGCTATTACTTATCAAGGCTCTAATATTATCGTACTTGATGTAACTACAAACTCATTTACTGTATATAGAAGAACAGAATATGCCGAGCTTCTTGACGAGGCTATTCAGCTTCAAAACGAAAGAGAATATGATAAGGCAGCAGAAAAGTGGGATGAGGTTTTAGCAAGAAATAATAACTTCGATACCGCTTATGTTGAAAAGGGTAAGGCTTTATACCGTAACGGTAATTATGAGGAAGCACAGCAGTACTTCAAAAATGCCTTTGATGTAGAAAACTACGCAACTGTATATAAAGAGCTTCGTAAGCAATCAATGGAAAAGCTGTTTTTTCCACTGATTATCGGTATTATAGCTATTATCTGGGGAATTTCCTTGGTATTTAAGAAGGCAGCAAAGATTAACAAGGCAGCCGCAACAAAGGCAGGACCTAAGACCTTTAAGGAGGAATTAACCTTCGGCTTCCACCTAATGTTCCACCCATTTGATGGCTTCTGGGATTTGAAGCACGAAAAGCGTGGCTCTGTAAGAGCATCAATTATATTTATTGTAGCAACAGTAGTAGCGTTTATCTATCAATCACAGGGCCAAGGCTATTATTACAACCCACAGGGAACAACAGGCTCAGTATTCGGTCAAATTTTCTCAGTTTTAATTCCGTTTGCACTTGTAATCATTGCAAACTGGTGCTTTACAACATTATTTGACGGTGAAGGAAGCTTAAAGGATATCTTTATTGCAGTATCCTACTCACTATTCCCGGTACCTGTTCTTGTAATTATTTCTACAATTCTTACAAACTTTATGGTTGGTACAGAGGGACAAATCACAACAATGATAGTTACTGTGGCTTACATTTGGATGGGCTTCTTAATGATTTTAGGCTTACAGGTAACACACGACTATTCATCAGGCAAGAACATTCTTACAGTAATAGCAACCCTTGTTGGTATGGTATTTATTATGTTTATTGCTGTGCTATTCACATCACTTCTTACAAAGATGTCAACCTTTGTAACAACAATTATAAGCGAATTAAGCTATAGGTAAGGGAGGACGCAAAAATGAAAAAGAGAATATTAGCGGCACTCCTTGCCGTATTAATGCTTATACCAATGCTAGCGGGCGTTGCATCGGCAAAGGTAAACCACCTAAAGGATACCTTTGAAAACGAGGAAGCAAAGCTAGCTACAATGACACTTATGGCAACAAGCCAAAACGGTAAAATTGAGCTATATTGCGATAAGGATTCCGGTGAACTAGCAGTTAAAAACAAGGAAAACGGACAAATTCTTTTGTCAAACCCATACGATATTGCAACAAAGGGTATGTCAGATGATATTAAAGGACAATATTTATCACAAGTATTCCTAAACTTTGTAACAATCGGTGTGGCAGGCGAATCAACATTCTATAGCTATAAGGATTGCGTAACCTATAAGGACCAGCTAAAGATTGAAAAAATTGATGGCGGTATTTCAGTTGAATATACATTAGGTGACGGAAGAGAACAGCTATTGCTTCCTCTAAAGATAGAAATGTCTAAGCTTGATAGCTTATTTGAACAGCTACCGGAGGAAAACAATGTAAGAACCTATGTTAAAAAGCTATATACATTATATTATCCAAATCAGCTTGACGAAAACGGTAACTATGTAATCAAATCTCAATCCAGAAGAGAGAGAATGATCGAAATGTACCCAATTTGTGCAACAACACCTATCTATGTAATTGGCATTGATAGTCCAAATATTAATACTTGGACAAAGGCGTCTGATTATATTGAGGAATTTACAGATTATACATTTGAACAGCTCAATGCTGACTATGAAGCAGTTAAAGAGGAAAATGACGGCGACAAGTTCACAGTTGAGGAAAAGCCGCACTTTACCTTTAATGTAACCTACACTGTAGATAATGATGGCTTAAAGGCAGAGCTTGATGCAGGCTCTATGAAATATAATAAGGAAAAGTATTATGTTTCCTCAGTAACAATTCTACCATATTTCTCAGCAGCTCAAAGAGTTGAAAAGGGATATAGCTTCTTACCTGACGGTAGCGGTGCTATCATAAGATTTGAGGATATTGTAGCAAACGGTATTGTAGATAACGCAACAGGCACTATTTATGGTACAGACTTTGCAATGTATCAAATCTCAGATAAGAATGTAGAAAAGTACACAATGCCTGTATTTGGTCTTGCAAATAGCTCTAAAAATAATGGCTATTTTGCAATCATTGAGGATGGCGACGCACTAGCTACAATTTCTTCGGTTCACACAGCATACTATCATTCAGTATATTCAAGCTTTAAGCTTATCACAACAGATAAGTATGACCTAGCAGACGCATTCTCAAGCGGTACAACCTCAAGTAATATGATTGGCGTAAAGGCTGATCAATATTATGATGGTAAATGTACTGTAAAATATGCAATGCTTTCAGACGAAAACGCATCATATATGGGAATGGCAAACTTCTATAGAGATTATCTGATCGCTAATGGCACGCTTGATAAAATCAAGGCAGAAAGCGTAACTGACTTTACAAAGCTATTTGTTGAGGTGTTTGGCTCTATTGAGGTTGATGATAAGGTTTTAACCATTCCGGTAAAGGTACACAAGCCACTTACAACCTTCGAGGATATTAAGACAATCCACAAGGAGCTAACAGAAGCAGGACTTGGCAATATGACCTTCTTACTAAAGGGCTTTGCTAACGGTGGCTTAAACGCAACATATCCAACTGCTATTAAGTGGCAAAAGGTACTTGGCGGCAAGGATGGCTTAAACTCATTAATTGAGTATGCAAATGGCGCAGACCTTGAAATTGCACCAGATATTGAATTTACATATTCAAAGGGCTTAAAGAGCTTCAGTGGTATTAGCTACAAGAAAAACGGTGTAAGAACACTTGATAACAGATATTCAACAAAGCGTGAATATAACGCAGCTACTCAAACCTTCGAGAGAACAGGTGGCGTTGCTATTTCAAGCGCATCCTTTTCACTAATTTATGATAAGTTCTATAAGTCTGTATCTAAATATCAGCTAACATCACTTGCTGTAAGAACACTTGGCTCAGACCTTAACTCTGACCTTGATAAAAAGGAATATTACGACAGAGAAGCATCTAAGGATAATGTAATTACAATGCTTAAGCTTTTAGCAGGCAAGCAGGAAAATAGCACAAATAAGGGCTATAATCTAATCGTTGACTCCGGTAATTCATATGCAGTTCCATATGCTTCATCAATTCTGGGCGCATCACTTGACTCAAGCCGTTTCTTCATTCAAAGCGAGGCAGTTCCTTTCTACGGTATCGTTTACCACGCATCAAAGGAATTTGCAGGAAATGCTATCAACATGGACGGTGACAGTGACTACATGTTCCTAAAGGCACTTGAAAATGGAGCATCACTCTATTTTACAACTGCAATGCAAAATACAGAATACTTAAAGTTCGACAAGGAATATAACAAGTATTATTCAGTAAAATATTCTATCCTTAAGGACGACATTATCTCACTCTACAAGGAGTTTAACGGGCTAATGAAGGATAAGCAGGATAAATATATTGTTGAGCACGAATTTATGAACGCAGAATATGGCTACGATGTAGTTCGTAAGGCAGACGGTGTTGCTCTTAATAACTCTAATGTAGTGTTAGTAGTTTACGAGGGTGGCGAGGGCTTCGTTCTTAACTATAACTCTTATGATGTAGTGGTTAATTATGAGGGCAAAACATATGAAATCGCACCGTTTAGCTATGCTAAATATTCTAAATAAGGAGGAATGAAAAATGAGCTTAAATGACCAAATAAGAAAAAACTCTTATGAAGCTACGCTTACAAGTAATCCCTCTGAAATAAAAGAGTACGAGCTTAGCGTTAGTGGACTCGACTATGCAAAAACTCCATCTATAAGAAGCCAAATTCCAAGAGGCGGAGTTAAGAAAAGACTGGCAGAGCAAGAGGCAGCTCGCAAAAAGAGAGGAAAGCTATCACTTTTACAAAGAAGATCCTTATCAGGCTGGCTATTTGCATTACCGTTCGTTCTTGGTATTATATTCGTATACGCACCAATCATATTTACATCCTTACAGGTAACATTTAGCGATGTGGCAACAGACGGCACAATGACCTTTGTTGGCTTCAAATATTACCAGCGTATTTTGTCGGGTCAAGACCCATGGTTCCATATTACAATTTGGGACGGTCTTGAGGACTTGATTCTTCAAATTCCGGCAATCGTAATATTTGCACTATTTATGGCTATCATTCTTAACCAAAAGATGACAGGCCGTGCAGTATTCCGTGCAATCTTCTTCCTACCGGTTATTTTGTCAACTGGTATTATTGACAGACTTAACTCAACTGACGCATTTGGCGATGCTATCAGTGGCTCATCAGGCGCAATTGATACAAACACCGGTGAGGAGGCAGGCGGTATCGTGTCTGCTCTTGATATTCAGCAGCTGCTTGGTGGTATCAAGCTTGGTAGCGGACTTGTAACATATGTAACAAACCTTGTAAACAACATTTTTGATATCGTAAGCCGTTCAGGCGTTCAAATGCTAATATTCCTATCTGGCTTGCAATCAATTTCACCATCAATTTATGAATCCTGCCAGGTTGAAGGTGCTTCAGCTTGGGAAACCTTCTGGAAGATTACACTTCCAATGATAAGCCCAATGATTTTAGTTAATGCAGTTTACACTGTAATTGACCTATTTACTTGCTACGATAACAGAGTAATGCAGCTTATGAAGCAGGCTCTAAATCACGGTGGAGAATATGGCGGAAGCGCAGGTGGTCCATCAGTAGCTGGGGCTATGGCTTGGGTTTACATCGGTATAGTATTATTGTTCATTTTAATAGTGGCATTAATTCTTAAATCCGTTGTATTCTATCAAAGAAGAGACTAAGGAGGGAAGAGACAGTGGATAATAATACAAGAATTAAAAGAGAATCCAAAAACAGAATCCGTGTGGATTTTGAAAGAGCTCCTCTTTCCGAAAGATTAAAATCAAAATTTTTAAACAGCTTCTTCTTTAAAAAGGTAATATTCTTTATCTTTAAGATTGTATTACTTGTAGGTGTATCCTATGTAATACTTTATCCATACATCACAAAGATATTCGGTTCCTTTATGTCACCTAGTGACTTTGAGGATGTAACAGTAGTGCTTATTTCAAAGAATCCAACATTTGACCAATATAAGTACATTATTATGGACAATGACTATTTCTTGTCACTACTGAACACCTTCCTGATATCTGCATCGGTAGCATTAATTCAAACACTTGTATGCGCTTTAGTTGCATACGGACTTGCAAAATTTAAATTCAAGGGTAATAACCTACTATTCTTTATAGTAATCTTTACTATGATGGTGCCACAGGAAAGTATTCAATACGCAATGCAAAGATACTTCCTACGCTTCGGTACAAGTAACCCAATTGGTTATTTATTGGAAGCGCTTGGCATAATAAAGGGTGGCTTTATAAACTCACTTGCTCCACTTTATATTATGTCAGTAACAGGACTTGGATTTAAAAACGGTCTATTCATCTTTATGTTAAGACAGTTCTTTAAGGGAGTTCCTGACGAGCTTGAGGAATCAGCCTATGTTGACGGCTCAAGCACCTTTAGAACATTCTTTAACATCATTCTTCCAATTTCCATACCAATGCTGATTACAGTATTTGTCTTTGCATTTGCATGGCAATGGACAGATGAATTCTACGCATCAAGCTCATCAGGCTTCTACCTATCATCCTACTGGAGCAGTGATGATGCAATAAAGCTCATAAGCAATATTGCAAGAATGCCTGAATCCTTAGATAGCTATTCGTCTAAAACTATGTATGTATCAGCAATCAAGGGAACTGGCTCAATACTTATCGTTTTACCACTTATTATTGTATATCTATTTGTACAAAATAAGATTGTTGAGGGCGTTGAGCGAAGCGGTATCGTTGGATAATAAAACAAAAACTCTCTGCTTTAGGAGTGTTCTCATAAGGATGTTTACAAATTGTAGGGACCGGCGTCCTCGACGGTCCTTAATACACACATAAAATCGGCAGATAACTTGTTTTCTCTGCCGATTTGTGTTATAATGGAACTAACAAAAAGCCTTCCTCCGGGAGGAAGGTGGCACGCGGAGCGTGACGGAAGGAGCTCGCGTGACTTTAGGGTTGTACTAATTTCATTGTAACGCGCTCTCCCTCACCCGACTTCGTCGGGAGCTCCCTCCCGGAGGGATCCTTTGGACGTGCGCAACTTTAGGGGTATGGGCTTTACCCAAAGCGTTTGTAATACAAATGCGAAACTGG
>JAGAJV010000032.1 GCA_017625915.1 Clostridia bacterium | reverse complement strand
AGTCAGCTTCGCTGACAGCTCCCTTTACACAAGGGAGCCTTTGACACAAGGTCATTCTTCGCTGAATTTTTATTTGCTTTCTGCTCATCGCCAATAGCCTTTTTTGAACCACACGACTATCGCGTGGTTTTCGTTTTACAACAAAACAAGCATCGATTAATTTCGGTGCTTGTTTCACTTTTACCGCAATGCTATAAAGATATTATTAATCCAATTGTATGTAATTTGAACTAAACATTTGTGAAGGCTTTATACCAAAGCTGTTAGCTATGTTTGATAAAATTTCAACAGTTAAATCAGATGAAATTTTTCCTTTTTCTAAGCTAGATAGGCACTTTCTGCTTATTCCTAGCATTTTAGCCATTTTTCCTTTTGATAGCTTGTTTGATTTTCTTAAGGCTTTAATATTTTCACAAAAATATTTAATATATTTATCATTTTTCATAAGATCACCCCCCTTTGATAACACTATGATAACACTTTGTGTGTAGAAAGTCAATAAAAAAGTTGTTATAATTTTATCATAATGTTATTAATATGTTAGTGAGGTGTTAGTATGGCTACAAACAAAATACAAACAGGAATACGCTTTGAGCCTGATTTACTTGAAAAAATTACATACATAGCAAAACAAAACAAGCGTTCCTTAAATGCTCAGCTTGAATATTTAGCACAATTATGTGTAAATGAGTTTGAAAAGGAAAACGGTACAATTGAAACGACAGGAATATAAAACAAGCACCGAAATTTTCGGTGCTTGTTTTTGTTATGAATTATCTACCAAATGAATTGCGCACTGCGTGTGTCGATATGTGCTACGCACGCGATATAATCTACGATTTCGATATATTTGCGAGCAAATTCGATATATTTTCACAAGCGAAAATGTGAAGGCTGGTGGCTGAAAATGAATTGGCTTTCGCCATGAATTGAACTGCGTTCACGAATTGCCATGCATGAATTGTGCAAGCACATGAATTGCACCTACGGTGCATTACAATAATGCGCGCATTATTGTAATGTTGGAAAATCCTTAAATTCAACAGTGGCTTCACCGTTAAGTCCGTCGGATTCAAAAACTATAATTTCATTTTCGCCCTCGTTAAGAAGTGAAGCAGGGACATAGAGGCTCTTTTGTGGGCCGATTTCCCAATATCTGCCGATATTAAAGCCATTTATTAGAACAAAGCCCTTTTTAAAATTATCAAGGTATAGGAAGGTGTCGGCTACCTTATCTACTGTAAATTTGCCACGCAAAAAGCAGCTTGGCTCGGTTACAGTATCGTTATATACCAGCTTATCAAGATTATCCATTGGTAGTGGGTAGGCATTCCAATTAAAGTGAATTCTGCCACCGTCAAGGAGTAATCTGCCGGCAATTCCCTTTTTACGCATCATTTTTGGACCGAAGTTTGCTCTGCCCATATTTTCAACAAGTACGGTTAATGTATCGCCTGCTTTTGCAGTGATTTTCATTTTCAGCTCGTCATCGTTTACATACATAATGCCCTGTAATGCTTTATTTATGTAAATTTGCGCTCTGTCGCCTAAGCTTTCGATAAATAGCTCGGCGTTATTATAGTCACGGTTTAGTCTTGTTGTGTATGCGATATAGCCATAGCCTTGACCGTATGCTTCCATACATTTTGGCACATTTGAGAACACAGGGTGGCTTAAACCTTCTAAATTATCAAAAATGCTTGCTTTATCGGTTAATGTAAATTTACCGTATGCTCGCTTTTCACGGTTTTTTGGAACAGGTGGCAATTCCTCGTCTGTATATTTCTTAATTACCTCACGAAGCGCCATATATTTTGGAGTTATATCACCGCATTCGCTAAGAGGTGCGTCATAGTCGTAGCTTGTAACATCGGGAGCAAATTTTTCGTAATGGTTAGCGCCGCTTGTAAAGCCAAAGTTAGTGCCGCCGATTAGCATATACATATTTAAGCTACCGCGCTTTAGCATATCGTCAACTACCTGCGCATAATTCTCTGCTGAGGTTGTATGGTGAAAGCCACATCCCCAAGCGTCAAACCAGCCATTCCACATTTCCATACACATTTTTGGTGCATTTGGGAATAGCATATCGTGGGCTTTAAAGTTTTCCTCAACACGAGAGCCAAAATTCAATGTTGGCAAACAACCGTCAATAGTTCCGTCAAGGAGTGAATTTACATCAGTACCGTCAGAGGTGAAAAGAGGCACATCCATGCCTAAATCACGATAGATTTGGTATAGCATTTTCAGGTATTCCTTATCATCACCGTAGTAGCCATACTCGTTTTCGCATTGAAGCATAATTATAGGACCACCATTGGTAAACAGCAGTGGGCGTATCTCATTAAATAGGTTTTCAAGGTAGATTTTAAAGCGATTTATATAGGTAGGATTTGAGCAACGGATTTCCATATCCTCCATTGTTTGCAGCCACCAAGGAAGTCCGCCAAATTCCCATTCTGCGCAAATATACGGTCCCGGGCGAACGATTACCATAAGTCCCTCGCTCTCGGCTGCTTTTACAAACTCGGCTATATCGTAATTTCCTGTAAAATCAAACACATCCGGCTGTTTTTCGTGCATATTCCACGCACAGTAGGTTTCTACACAGTTAAGTCCCATTGCACGCATTTTCTTAAATATATCGCGCCAAGTGTCCTTCATATTTCTGAAATAGTGAACAGCGCCCGAAATAATTTTTATTTCCTTGCCGTCCTTAATAAATTTGTTACCTTCAATTTTAAAGTTCATATTTGCTCCTTAAATTTGCTTTTTTTATATTTTATCACATTTTTTTAAATATGTAAACCTTTGGTTGACAGATTTTCAAAAAGTGCTAACCTAGGTTAGTTGACTTTAGGTATATATTATGATAAAATAGATTTAGCAAGTAAGGGGGTAAAATAATATGAATAATAAATTTAGCCTTAAGAGCGCTATTACAGTTGCTTTATCCGCAATTTGTGCGATTATCACATTTGTGGGTTCGTTTGCTATTGGCTTGATTTTAAAGGATAAGCTTGCAGAAAATGTTGGATTTATTGGATTTCTTGTGACATTTTTATTGCTTGTGGTTATTCTTATTTTAAACATAGTATTAAAGCATAGATTAGTAAAAAACCTTAATCAGCTAAAGGTTCGTGATGCAAACGAGCTTATGCTAAAGAAAAAATCTGATATAAAGGCTCATTTTGACGAGGCGACAAAGCATTTACATCGCACCTCGCTTTTGTGCAAGCTATATACTGCTTTCTTGGTTATTTTAATACACTTAGCCGGCTTCTTT
Source organism: Clostridia bacterium (assembly GCA_017625915.1). GTDB lineage: Bacteria > Bacillota > Clostridia > Oscillospirales > CAG-272 > RGIG2000. The sequence continues at coordinate 1,930 of JAGAJV010000032.1, read as the reverse complement.
TTCGGTGCTTCTGCTAATGGCTTTAGCATTGCCTTAATGATTTATATGTGCTTTGCGGTATTAGGAATTTATTTGCATATTTCAGGTGCAATTTTAACCAAGCCTAAGCTTGAGATTAATGAATATTTATCACGAGAGGAATTTCCTTTACTATACTCTATTGCTGATAAGGCAATGAATGATGTAGGAATTAAGGGCAAGGTATATATTTGCACTGACCGTTCCTTTGACGGCTGTATTGGAAAATTCGGTAATAGCTATTTAATAAATCTTGGCAGTAGCCTTGTAAATTGCTTTTCAAGGGACGAATTATATAATGTGCTTTTGCACGAGTTTGCACACGTGTCAGAAAATTACACACCTAAGAGCACACACGGCTTTTTCCACAGATTTATGGAATACAGTGGCGAAAACCTATTTTGCTATATTTCCGACCTGTTTTTAGCTTATCCTACAGTAAAATATGGCGAGGAGTATGTGTTTTATACATTTTTAGCCTCGGAATTTATTGAGGCTATGGCTGACAAGGTAGTTATAGAAAAGGGCAATCCTAAGGTGTTTGCCTCTGCTCTTGCAAAATGTAATTTGCATACATCCTATGAAAGAATTTCATTTTTATATAATACCCGCCCCGTGTTTGAGGCTGAAGCGCCTGACAATAATCTTGCAACAGAATATCTGGAAAATTTTCATATAGCGCTTTCGGAAAATATGGAAAAATGGCTTGATAGCTATGAAAGGGAAATTCAGCCGAGAAATGCTTCGCACCCAATTTACAGGCTAAGACGAGAGGCAGTTGGAGTTAGGGCAAATGATGTTGTAATTTCCTTTGAAAATAATGATAAGGAATATGTAGCCGAGGCTGAAAGGCTGCTTGATTTTACAAATAAAATGCTGGTTAAGAATTTAACACCCCATTATGAGCAGTCACGAAAGACATATTATTCAGAGCCACTTAGCGTTGTTGAGGCTTGGGAAAAGGATAAGGACAGCTACACCTCTGCCGAGCTTTCTCCTGTAATTGACGCGCTAGCAGCGCTTAACAGGCATAGAGAGGCTGAAGCCCTTTGTGACAGAATTATTGAAACCGAGGAAAACATTTACGCAACTGCTTATGCAAGATTTTTTAAGGGCTTTATGCTACTAAATTATGACGACGCAAGCGGTATTGATATGCTTTATCAGGTAATTGAATTAAATTCAAATTATTTAGATGGCTGTCTTGAATATATTGGAATGTTTGCTTGCAGATGCGGTATGCAAAGGGAGCTTGACGAATACCGTGAAAAGGCTATTAAGCTAACACAAAAGAATATAGACGAGGATGAAAAAGCAAATACCTTATCCCACAAGGATAATATAGTTAATGACACTATTGACAAGGATACGCTTAATAAGCACATTGAATTTATTCTGTCAACAAGCGATAAAATCAAGTCAATTTATCTTGTAAGAAAGATTATTTCCGATACCTTCTATTCAAGAGTATTTATTATTGAATTTGAAAAATGTGTTGATTTTAAGGCAATTCAAGAAAGCATGGATAAAATATTCCGTTATCTCGACTCATTGGATAACGAGCAGTATTCTCTATTTATGCTTAATGATTACTATAAAAGCATCGTTAAGAGAGTTGACGGCTCTAAAATTTACGCAAAATAATAATCCACCCGCATATCATATGCGGGTGGTATTTCAGTTTCGGGCATAGCCCTGATACTACAGGCTACGCACAAGTGCGTCTTTTATTGGCCTGTCAGCCGTGCATTTGTTTCGTACCCCCCGCTCAAGCGGGATTAAAACAAAGCCTCCCTTGTGTAAAGGGAGGTGGCACATCTTGATGTGACGGTGGGATTGTAAAAAGCGATAATCTATACAAAACAATCCCTCAGTCAGCTTCGCTGACAGCTCCCTTTACACAAGGGAGCCT
>JAGAJV010000007.1 GCA_017625915.1 Clostridia bacterium | reverse complement strand
TTAGATATTATTTTTTATATAATATTCACGGCGCTGATGCAGAGGAATTGAAGCAATTTAGTGAAAATCCATTTGTTTCCTTCCAAGACGAGTATAGCCTGGCATGTCGAAAAAATGAGCAGGAAATGTTTGATTTTCGTGATAATTACAATATGACGCCATTTACCTGGGGAAGCCTAGGACAAGGTATATTAAGTGGCAAATATGATAAAAACTGTAAATTTGAAGCAAATGACCGTCGTTCAAGAGATATTTATGTGAACTTCCACGGTGAAAAGCTTTTAAAGAACTTGGAAATAGTAGAGGTTTTAAAGGAAATCGCAAATGAAACGGGTAAATCCGTTTCCTCTATAGCAATACGCTGGATTTTAGATTATTTAAAGGATTCTGTTGTTATTGTAGGGGCTAAATCTCCTAAACAGGTTTTACAAAATGCAGAATCTCTAAGCTTTGAGCTAACAAAAGAACAAATAACCCGATTAGATAAAATATCAAAGGAGTAACTGAGTTGAAAAGTGAACAATTAGCTTGGCTTATAAGACGCCATGGTATAGAAATGACACATATTTCTCACGGAAGCCATATCGGCGCAATACTATCTGTTGCGGATATTGTAGCTGTATTGTATAACGATATTGCAAATATCAGCCCTGAGAATGTAAAGGATGAAAATCGTGACAGAATAATTTTAAGTAAGGGACATGCAGGGGCAGCAATTTATGCAGCGCTTGCTGAAAAGGGCTTTTTTGATGTTGAGGAGCTAAAAACTCATTATGCTGACGGAAGCCGTTTATCAGGACATGTGTCACATAAGGGAATACCGGGGGTTGAAATTTCAACCGGCTCTTTAGGTCACGGAGCTTGTATGGCTTGCGGTATTGCATTAAATGCTAAAATTAATGATAAGCCTTATTACACCTATGCTATTGTAGGTGATGGTGAATGTGATGAGGGCTCAATTTGGGAAATGGCATTGTTTGCTAATCATTTTAATTTAAATCAATTCGTTGTAATTGTTGACCATAACAAAATGCAAAGCCTTGACTATTGCGAAAATACACTGTCCTTAGCTCCATTTGCAAAAAAAATGGGAGGCATTTGGTTGGAATGTGCTTGATATAGATGGACATAATCACGACGAGCTGAAGAAGGCGTTTAATGATGCAAGGCTATCTAAGGACAAGCCAACTGTTATTATTGCTAATACAATTAAGGGCAAGGGCGTTTCCTTTATGGAAAATGATATTTTGTGGCATTATCGCTTTCCACATGATGGCGAGGAATACGATGGAGCTCTTGCAGAGCTAAATGAAATTAAGCCTGACGGAGTTATAGACCCATACAAGGAGGCGAGCAAATGAGAGACACCTTTGTAAAAACCTTGCTTGAAATAGCAAAAAAAGATAAAAATGTATATATCGTTACGGGCGACCTGGGCAAGGTGGACAGTGAGATACTCTATGACCTTTTCAGAAGCGATGGACTGGACATCTCCGCAAAGCACAATGACTGCGGCCTTATGATATTCTCGCCGGAGCAGGATACTCATGCCGGCGGCTCGGGATG
>JAGAJV010000031.1 GCA_017625915.1 Clostridia bacterium | reverse complement strand
CACTTGAAACATGGACTGTGGACAACACAAATGACATAAAGAATCGCCCTAAATACGTAAGCGGTTATACGAGTAACAAACTTGTTGCAGAGGAGTATTTAGTTAAAACCGCCGTTACTGCTCCAACTTGCGGTGCACAAGGCTACACAACATATACCTGCTTTTGCGGAGCAACTAAGGTTGATGACTATGTTCCTGCAACAGGCAACCACACAGCCAAGGACGGCGTATGCACAGAATGTAATGCTATTGTTTACTGTAATAATGATTCACATAATTTAGAAATCATTAGTATTTCATACGCAAATGGTTATGATAAAGAGGGCGCAAAGGTTGTAAGATGCCTTGATTGCGATGCAAGTCAAACAGAAACGAAAGCATCACCATTATTCACTTGCGTAGGATTTTCCGTACCGGAAGACGGCAGAGGCGGAATTGCATTAACCTTCTCTTTAGATAATGATGCAATCAGTGAATATGAAACCGTAACTGGCAAAACCTTAAAATACGGTGTATTTGCAGTGGCAGAAAGTAAAATTGGAAACAACTCAATCTTTGATGAAAACGGAAACGTATTTAACGGTGCAATTTGTGCAGACGTTACAGAATATGAATTTAACATGTTTGATATCAAGATAGTTGGCTTTGAGGACGACCATAAGAGTCTCCCTCTCGCTATGGGTGCATACATTAGCGTAACAGAAGGCTCAACAACTGAATATTCATATATTCAAAACAGTTCTCCAAACAAAGACGAAATTTATTCTTTCGTATCATATAACGATATTGTAAATCCTAAAGAGGTGATATAATGAAATACGTAGTACCAACAATTGAACTTGCAAATATTGAAACAAAAGATATCTTAGCCTCTTCAGTGGAAAAATATGAAGTGGAGAAGAATAATGACGGAAGCGGAAATGTTATTATGAATGCTTTAGACATATTCCGTTAATCTTTCTAATTTAATAAATGCAATATTAAAAGTAAACAAATTTAAACCAAAATAAAAAGGCAGAAATTTTGCAAAAAGTTTCTGTCTTTTTGCGTTTTATGTTGAAATGATGATACGCAAAATACAGTATATTTTAAAAAGGCGGTCAATATTATCTTGATAAATATTTGTCCTTATGATAGAATAGTTATGACCAATTTGGTTTTTAAAAATAAACTGTTATTCTGAATCAAAAATTCTTTGTGATTTTTGCAGATAAAATAAAAGGAGAATATTATGGAATTAAAATTAATCAGTTTTAATATTAGATGCTGTGATGATAAAGACGGTAACTCTATTAAAGAACGTGCACCAAGACTTGCAGAAGTTACGAAAAAATACGATGCTGATATTATCGGTTTTCAAGAGTTTACAGTGCCTTGGGAAAAGGAAATTGAAAATTTCTATCCCGAATACGAAATGTATAATAAGTTCCGTTCAGTAAACGAGCTTGAGAGTGCACCTATCCTTTGGAAAAAAGGAAAGTTTGAACTTCTTGGCACGGGATATTTTTGGCTTTCCGATACTCCCGAAGTGGAGTCACGCGGTTGGGATGAACTTTACAACTGTTGGAGAATGTGTGAGTACGTAATTTTAAAGCATATTGAAAGCGGTAAAGTGTTTACCTATATGAACACACATTACGGTTTTGGAGATAACGGACAGATTAAAAGTTCTAATCTTATTTATGAGTATTCAAAGAAAATTTCACAAAATCCAACCTTTATAACAGGGGACTTTAATATGACTCCCGACAGTCTTGGTTATAAGGAAATTACAAAGTATTTTACCGACGTTAACGGTGTAACCGTAAATGACAGAAGAACAACATATCACGGTTACGGTACGGCGGATAATGCTCATATTGATTTTTGCTTTATTGACAATAAGATTAAACCAATTAGTCTAAAATTAATTGATGAATTAGTTGACGGAAAATACCCATCCGACCATTACGGTCTTTTTATTGAGTTAGAGATATGAGAGAATTTAAACACGGAGAAATAAACGAGTTTGTAGATTGGCACGATACAGACGGAAATATTATAAACGCAAGTGACGGCGGTATTATATTCGTAGATGGAAAATACCATTGGTACGGTATGGCATTCCGTGATTTACCTTTTTGCCCGGGTCCAAACGGCGGTCAAATGACAGATATTGGCGTTGTTATGTATGAGTCAACCGATTTACTTAATTGGAAATACGAGGGCGTTATATTAGAAGTAAATAGCGACCCTGAAAGCGACCTTTTTGGTCCTATGCGATTTGAACGACCTAAAATTGTCTACAACGATAAAACAAAACAGTTTGTATTATGGTGTCACTACGTTAAATATCCCGGTAATCACGGTAAAGGTTACGGCGAGGGGGATTTGGGTCTTGCCGTATGCGACAGTGTAAACGGAAAATATAAATGGCTCGGTTTTTCAAAACCACAGCCTGATTGCTTTGTGCGTGATATGACCGTTTACAAGGATAAAGACGGAAGTGCATATTTAATTTACGATAAGCACGTATACCTTAACGGAGAGGATAGATGCTTACACGTAATTAAATTAAGTGATGATTATTTATCCTATACCGACACACAAAAAAGAATAGAGTCTGCCACTTGGCGTGAGGCTCCCGCAGTATCCTATAAAGACGGATATTATTACATTGTAACGTCAGGTCTTACGGGTTGGAACACTAATCAAGCAAAAGCATTCAGAACGAAACATTTGCTTGATGAATGGGAGGATATAGGAGACCCCTGCATAGACGATTTTACACATACAACCTTTAATACTCAAAGCACCAATGCTTTTTGTGTAGATGGCACAGATATTCAAATTATTATGTTTGAAAGACATAATACCTCAAATTTTCTTAAAAGTTCATACGTTTGGTTGCCCATAGAATTTAACGACAATAATACTATTTCTTTGCGTTATAAAAAAGAATGGAATTTAAAATAGCAATTAAAATTTGCTCCGTTGTGACGTATTACCCTTACTGGGTACCGGACTTGAACCAAATTGCCTTGGAACGATAAATCCTTGAGCCTTTGTCCGTCCTTTGATTTGAAAGGTTTTTCTAATTATAAAACTGAAAGGAATAATCATATGAAATACAAAAATCCAATAATTCCGGGCTTTAATCCCGACCCAAGCATATGTCGTGTAGGCGAGGACTTTTATCTTGTTACATCTACATTTGAATTTTTTCCGGGTGTTCCAATTTATCACAGTAAGAACCTTGTAAGCTGGGAGCTGATTAACTATTGTCTGACTACGGATTCTCAGCTACCCTTAGAGGATGCAGAAGCGTCTGGGGGCATTTATGCACCTACTATCAGATACCACGACGGTATCTTTTTTATGACTACCACCAATGTTTCAACGGGTGGAAATTTCATTGTACATACTAAGGATATTTACGGTAAGTGGAGCGAGCCTGCTTATGTTGACCAAGGGGGAATTGACCCGTCGCTATTTTGGGATGATGACGGAGAGTGCTACTTTGTGTCAAACGGCTTAGACGAAAATGGCAGGATTGCTATTTTTCTTTGCACGCTTAATCCATTTACAGGTGAAAAGAGCACACCGACAAGGCTTATTTCATATGGCTGTGGCGGAAGGTATCCCGAAGCGCCTCATATATATAAGATAAACGGCTACTACTATTTGATGCTTGCAGAGGGTGGCACTGAATACGGTCATATGGAAACTATGCAACGCTCAAAAAACATTTACGGACCTTATGAAAAATGTCCTCATAATCCAATTCTTTCTCACCGTGACAATCCCGGCCCTATTCAAGCCACAGGACACGCAGATATAGTCGAGGACCAAAACGGAAATTGGTGGCTTGTATGTCTTGCCATAAGACCTATAAAAAATATGCAGCTTCATCATATCGGCAGAGAAAGCTTTTTAGCTCCCGTTATTTGGAAAGACGGCTGGCCAGTTGTTGGCAATAACGGTACTATTGATTTTGAAATGGAAGGACCTCTCCCGGGACCTGCGCCACAGCCTGTAAGTCGAGATTTTTGCGATAATTTTGATAATGATAAAATAAATTTGAAATGGTCGTTTTTGCGCAATCCAAGAAGAGAGAACTATCTTTTAGAAAAGGGACGCGTTATTTTAAAGGGCGGAAGCGACGACCTTTCCACGCCTTTAGGTCATCCTACAATGATAGCGTTACGCCAAGAGGAATTTGATGTAGAGGCTACTGTACAGCTAGAGGGCGAAATTAAGTGCGGTCAGCGCTCAGGTCTTAGTGCTTTTTACAGTAACGAATATCACTACGATATTTTTATAACCAAGGAGCAGGATAGCTACAAGGTATGCTTACGCAAGCGTGTGGCAGATATTGATGTTATCGTTGCTACACAAAGAATTGACTATACGGGCTATATTCGATTTAAGCTTGTTGCTAATGATGAATGGTACACATTTTACTACGAAAAGGACGGCGAATTTACCGAGCTGGGCAAAGGCGCAACCTCATTGCTTTCCACAGAGGTAAACGGCAGGTCCTTTACGGGAACCTTCCTAGGTGTATTTAGCGAAAATGGTGATATTGCTGTGTCAAGCGTTGCGGTCAAAAAGCCTTAAATAAACCAAAAAAGACTGACACACTAAGAAAAAAACAGAAATGAGGTTTTTATGAAAAAGATTTTATGCTTATTTCTCGTGCTGCTTGTGTCAACATTAATTTTTGTTGCCTGCACGCCTGATAAGCCAAACAATGATACCCCAAGCGATAACGGTGTAAATACTGATAGCTTGGTAGGTGACAGTGATAGCAATATTGACAGTGATATAAGCACCGATACAGATGTGTCAACCGATACGGACAGTGATATTAGCACTGACACAGATGTATCAACTGATACGGACAGTGATATTAGCACTGACACGGATGTATCAACTGACACAGATAGTAATGTAAATTCCGACACAGATAGCGATATTGGCGGTGGAAGCAAGCCTGACGAGCCTGACACCGGCGATGGCGATAATGACGATGACGAATATCTTTACTATGATTTCACCGCAGAGGAAAAGAGCACATATAAGGATTTTGTTGGCTTTGTAATTCCATTTTTACCAACCAATGATTACTATATAGAAAGCTACAACGAGGACGGATATAAAGGCGTTTTCTATTCCGCACTTTGCGAAAGCGAGGAGAATTTCGACGCATATCTTGAAATGCTTTCAATATATAGCAGTGGCGGCACAGAGGTAGATGAATACGGAGATACCTGGTATCTATATTCAAACGGTATTACCTTCATTGATGTTTGCTATTATGAATATGAGAGCGCGTGCTATGTTGATGTTGATGTGTACAAGCTGATAGGCGAGGACGGCGACGACAACGATTATCTTTACTACGACTTTTCCTCCGAGGAAATGAACACCTATAATGAATTTGTTGGCTTTGTAATTCCATTTTTACCAACCAATGATTACTATATAGAAAGCTACGACGAGGACGGCTACACGGGCGTTTACTATTCCGCGCTTTGCGAAAGCGAAGCTGCGTTTACTTGGTATCTTGCAATGTTTTCCTCATATAGCAGTGACGGAACAGAGGTAGATGAGTATGGCGATACTTTGTACTTATATTCAAAAAATAGCGTTTACATTGATGTTTGCTATTATGAATATGAGGGCGCGTATTATGTAGATGTTGATACATACTCAGAGTCAAGCGACAGTGATGTTGAGGTTGAAAGCAATATTATCACAAACGAGGGTGCAGGACTTCCAAGCGACGACGGTGACGGAGTTTATGATATAGACTTTACGGATGCTGACAAGGTTAAGGATGTAACCGACCAATTTAGCTATCTTGACGGTTGTCCAACGGTTGGCACACCGGGCGTGCTTGTAATTCCCGTTGAGTTTAGCGACAGAACAGCAAGTCAGCTTGGCTATAGCATAGACAACATAAAAAGCGTATTTGAAAAGGACGAAGAAAACGAATACTATTCTGTATATGATTATTATTATATTTCAAGCCTAGGTCAGCTATCTCTTGATATTACGGTAGTTGACCAGTGGTTCCGTCCATCAAAGCCAAGCACATATTATGCCAATTACACTATGAGCATTGACGGAGAAGATGTCTTTATGGGCGATCAGCTTGTTATGGATGAGGCGCTTAAATACCTTGACAAAGAAATAGACCTTTCAAAATACGATTCAGATAGTAACGGAATAATAGACGCAGTTGTGCTTGTTACAACACTTAAAATAGACGGAGAATCAGATTTTTATTGGGCATACAGATATTGGAACTATTATACAGACAGCGAGGACTATTATTACGAGTATGACGGAGTAAGCGCAAACGACTACCTTTGGGCTTCATATGAATTTATTCACGAGGACACTCTACTTACCGGCGACTACTCTGACACCTCAATTATAAATCCATACACCTTTATCCACGAGCTTGGACATATTCTTGGCGCAGACGATTACTATGATACAACATATTTCGGCTCGCCTCTCGGTGGCTATGATATAATGGATAGCGAGGTGGGCGACCATAACGCATATACTAAATTCAATCTTGGTTGGATAACCTCATCACGCCTTATTGTAACAGATACATCAGTTACGCTAACTCTTGAGGACTTTTCAAAGAATGGCGACACTATAATTCTTGCAAATAACTTTGACCCGACCCTTGGTGTGTATCAGGAATATTATATTCTTGTGTACTACACGGACAGTGAGCTAAATTCGGGAATAGGTGGTTATTTTGATAAAAACGGAATCCTTGTTTACCATGTAGACGCATCTCTTTACTACGAGGAATACGAGGGCGAAATCTATTACGATGTGTATAACACTAACACAGAGGCGCAAAACGAAGGCGGCACCTTAAATAATTTAATAGAGCTTATGCCTCACGGTAGCGAATATGTTTATATCGAAGGGGAGAGCATGAAATCAGCAACAGATAACACAGGTAAGGTCCTTGGCTATACCTTTACAGTTGTTGAACTAACCGACACCGAGGCAACTATTACAGTAAGCGCAAAATAATTTAATAAATCAAAAGGGAACAGGCTTGGCTTGTTCCTTTTTTGTTGCTGTTTCTTTGTGAAATGAAAATAATTTTCATAAAATTATGTCAAAATTATGAACTCGAAAAAATCAGTTTTTAAGCAGTTTTTGATTTTATTTTTCAAAAAAGTGAAAATTATTTTCATTTTGACAGGTGAAAGAATAGAGGAGTTTTCAACGAAAAAGCGCATAAATATAGGTTTTTAAAAAATTTCCTTAAAAATCCACGGAAAATATTGACAAAATATGTTTTATATGCTAAAATCGGAATTGTGAAAGTATTTTTCACTACTTTTGAAAATGATTTTCATAATTTTCATTTTAATTGCATTTTTCAACTATAAAAATGAAAATAATTTTCAAAGCCAACAAAATAACTCACAAAATCTCAGAAAGGAGGCAAATATTTGAACAGGACTTTACTACAGGCTCAGCTCATGTATAACGATATGGGTAGATCCGAGAAGAAGGTCGCTGACTGGTTGTTTTCTCACTCCGGTGAGTTACTTCCTTATTCCATAACTGATTTTGCCTCTAAATGCGATAGCAGTGAGGCAACCATAGTTCGTTTTTCAAAGCGACTGGGCTGTACGGGATACCAGGATTTAAAAATCACTCTTGCCAAGGAGCACGAAAAAAAGGTTATCGTTCCTATGATAACCAGCGAGGACGATTGCTTCGCTATTTTTGAAAAGGTATGTAACGATGCTTATATGTCCTTAGAGCGCACGAAAAAGACACTTTCTGCCGAAAGCATGACAAATGCATCTAAAACTATATCAGAGGCAAGAAGGGTAGTGCTAATCGGTCTTGGCGCTTCGGCTCAGGTGGCAGAGGACGCCAGCAACAAGCTGCTTCGTGCAGGCTGTAACTCAAGCGCATATGCCGATACGCATATGCAGGCAATTGCGGTTTCTCAGCTAAAGGAGGGCGATGTGGTTATTGGTATTTCTCAATCCGGCTCGTCTAAGGATATAGTAGAATCAATGAAGATGGCAAGAGCCCACGGGGCAACCACCATCTCAATTACCTCAAAGGAGCGCTCGCCTATAGCAAGGCAAAGCGACATTCTGCTTCTTACCGATACAGAGGAAACAAGGCATAGCACCTTAGGACTTAATTCTCATATTTCAAGGCTAATAGTTATAGACGCCTTGTGCTACAAAATCGTTTATCAAAACGCAGCAAGAGCTCACAGTGTCGGCGAAACAGAAGCCGAATTGAAATCAAAAAGAATTGTGGATGAATAAGCGGCTTCTGCTCCGCCGAGCTAAATTTGCGTTACACGCAAGCTAAATTGACCTTCGGTCAGCTAAATTTCTAACGGAGCTAAATTCTGCAAGCCGAGCTAAAGGAGCAAATTTAATTTAGCTATGTTGCCACAACTTATTTTGCAAAAAAATTTATCCATATAAATCAAAGGAGAGGAAAAATGAAAATTCTCGTTGTAAACGCCGGTAGCTCATCACTTAAATATCAGCTATTCGATATGGAAACCGGTGAGGTTCTCGCAAAGGGCTTATGCGAGAGAATCGGCATTGATGGAGTTATCACCCACAAGCGCCCGGGAAAAGAGAATTACAAATCAGAAGCTACTCTTAGCGACCACAAGGCAGCTATTGAGCTTGTTCTTAAGCTTCTATGCGATTCCCAGCTAGGCGTTATTTCCGATGTTAGCGAAATCGGTGCTGTCGGACACCGCTTTGCCCACGGCGGAGAAAAAATCCGCAAATCAAGCATCCTTGGCGACAAAGAGCTTGAATATCTTGAAAGCATAGTTGAAATCAACCCACTCCACGGCCCACCTGCAATAAGCGGCTTTAAGGCTTGCACAAGCGTTATGCCAAATGTAAAGCATGTTGGAGTATTTGATACCTCTTATTATTCAACTATGGAGGAAAAAGCATACATCTATCCAATCCCTTACGAGCTTTACGAAAAGTATCAAATCCGTCGTTATGGCTTCCACGGCACATCACATAGATTTGTATGTGCAAAGGCAATGGAAATATTAGGCAAAAAGGACGCAAAGGTAATCACCTGTCACTTAGGCAACGGCTCATCCATTACTGCAAGCATTGGTGGCAAGGCAGTTGATACATCAATGGGCTTTACCCCACAAGAGGGTGTTCCTATGGGAACAAGAAGCGGTTCAGTTGACCCAACCGTTGTTACATATATAATGAAAAAGGAAGGACTTTCAGCTGACGAGGTTGAAAAGCTTCTTAATTCAAAGTCAGGACTTCTTGGCGTGTCCGGCGTTTCAAGCGACTGCCGTGACGTGCTTGAGGCACAAAATAACGGAAACAAGCGCTCCGCTCTTGCAATGGATATTTTAGTTCATTACATCAAAAAAATTATCGGCTCTTACGTTGCTGAAATGAACGGACTTGATGCATTAGTATTTACAGCAGGCATCGGTGAAAACGATGGCGTTGTAAGAGATATGATCTGCAAGGACCTTTCCTATCTTGGAATTGAAATTGACAGCGACATCAACCTGAATGCAAAAAGAGGCGAGCAAACCGAGATTACAAAAAAGGGAGCACATGTCAGAACCTTTGCAATCCCAACCAACGAGGAATATATGATAGCTCTTGATACATATGAGCTCGTTAAATAATATTGTTTTTTAAAAATTTATATATATCGAAAGGAAAAAAGAGAAAATGAAATCAGCTTACGAAATTAAAAAGGAAATCTGTGAGGTTGGCCACGCGCTATACCACCTTGGCTTTGTTGCCGCAAACGATGGTAATATCTCCGTTAAGGTTAGCGAAAATGAGTATTACTGCACACCAACAGGCGTATCAAAGGGTGCTCTTACTCCAGATATGATTATCAAGGTTGACAAAAACGGAAACAAGATTGAGGGCAAGCTAAATCCATCATCAGAAATCAAAATGCACATGCGTGTTTACCAAAAGCGTCCGGACGTTGGCGCAGTAGTTCACGCACATCCACCAATTGCTACTGCATTTACAATTGCAGGCATTGACCTTGACCAATACATTCTTCCGGAGGCAGTTTTAACAATCGGTGAGGTTCCAACATGTGCTTACGGTACACCGTCAACAATGGAAATTCCGGACTCACTTGAGCCATACATCGAAAACCACGACGCATTCCTTCTCCAAAACCACGGTGCTTTAACAGTAGGCTTCAATCTACAAAAGGCTATGTTCGTTATGGAAGAGGTTGAGTTCAACGCAAAAATTTGTAAGTATGCTATGGAGCTTGGCGCAGTTCACGAAATTCCAAACGATCAATTAAAGAAGCTTATGGATCTTCGTAAGAAGATGAACCTTCCGGGCCGTCACCCAGGTATTGATTACGGTGAAGAGGAATGTAAGTGCGGAGCTAACGAGGAGCTTGTTGCTGAAATCACACACAGAGTTCTTTCAGCTCTCGGAAAATAATACTCCCAAAGGAGATATATTATGGCTATAAATTGGACAGAAGCGCAAATTGAGCAAATCGTAGCCTCGGTTATGAAAGGGCTCAAGGCTGATGCTCCTATTTCCAAATGTGAATATAACGGTGAAGGCTACAATGGCAAAAAATATATCGGCGTTTATAGCGATATGAATGATGCTATTGATGCTGCCGAGCAGGGCTACAAGGCTATTCGCGCAATGAGCCTTGAGGAAAGAGAAAAGGTTATCTCTATTATTCGTGACCTTTGTCGCAAGGAGGCTCACATAATGGCAGAGCTCGGTGTTAGCGAAACCAAAATGGGTAGAGTGGACCATAAAACTGCAAAGCATATGCTGGTTGCAGATAAAACCCCCGGCACCTCTGATATTCAAGCTCAGGTAAAAACAGGTGACTACGGTCTTACCCTTACCGAAATGGCTCCCTTTGGAGTAGTAGGAAGCATTACCCCAAGCACAAATCCATCTGAAACTGTTATTTGTAACAGTATCGGAATGATAGCTGCGGGCAACGGTGTTGTATTCAACCCACACCCAAATGCTATCGCAACCTCTAACTATGCAGTTGACCTTATCAACCGCGCAAGCGCTATGGCAGGAGGTCCAAGAGTTCTTGTTTCATCAGTAATAAAGCCAACTCTTGACACTGCTAACATTATGTACAAGGACCCAAGAATTAAGCTTCTTGTTTGCACAGGCGGTCCCGGTGTAGTTAAGAGCGTTTTATCCAGCGGAAAGAAAGCAATCGGCGCAGGCGCAGGAAATCCTCCTGTTATCGTTGACGACACTGCTGATATTAAGAAGGCAGGCAAGGATATTATTGACGGCTGTACCTTTGATAATAACCTACCTTGCATAGCTGAAAAAGAGGTATTTGCTTTTAACAATATAGCAGACGAGCTTATCGACGCTATGAAAGCAAATGGCGCATATCTTATCACAAGAGAACAGGCTGACAAGCTAGCAAGCATTGTTCTCGTTGAAAAAACAAATCCTAAAACAGGCATAAAGAGCAAAATTGTTAACCGTGATTGCGTTGGCAGAGACGCCAGAGTATTGCTTGAAAAAATCGGCATTAATGTATGCGACAAAATCAGATGCATAATTTGCGAAACAGATTTTAATCACGATTTCGTACAGCACGAGCTTATGATGCCTATTCTTCCTATAGTAAGAGTTAAAAATATTGACGAGGCTATCGACCTTGCAGTAAAGGCAGAGCACGGTAACCGACATACAGCACATATGCACTCTAAAAATATTGACAATCTGACAAGATTTGCAAGAGCTGTTGAAACAACTATTTTTGTAAAGAATGCTCCATCCTATGCAGGCATAGGCTTTGGCGGAGAGGGTCACACCACCTTTACAATAGCAGGTCCAACAGGCGAGGGCATTACAAGTGCAAAGAGCTTTACAAGACTTCGCCGTTGCGTTCTCTCTGAAAGCTTCAGAATTATTTAAGAAAGGAAACAGAAATGAATATTTCATCATCACAGGTAGAGAGCATAGTTCGTAAGATTCTTGGCGAAACGTCACCTGCAAAGAGTGCATCAAGCGCAAAAATTCCTGCGACAGCTAAGGTTGCAATGCTCACAGCACCTAAGAAAATCGAGGTTAAGGAATTTCCAATTCCAACCGTTGGCGACAACGATATTCTTGTTAAGGTTGAGGGCTGTGGCGTTTGTGGAACTGACGTTCACGAATGGAAGGGCGACCCATTTGGAATTATCCCTGTAACTCTCGGTCACGAGGGAACAGGCGAAATTGTTGCTCTCGGTAAAAATATAAAGGCTGATACAGCAGGCAATCCTATAAAGGTTGGCGACAAAATCGTTACATCTGTTATCAGCTGCGGCGAATGCTTTGTTTGCCGTAACAAGCCTGCTAATACTAACCTTTGCGATAAGCAGGGCGTATTCGGACTTATTCCGCATAGCGACGCAAATCCACTTACAGGCTGGTTTGCTTCACATCTACTTATCAGCGGTAAGGGCTCTACATACTTTGTAGTAAACGACCTTGACTTAAAGGAAAGAATGCTTCTTGAGCTTGCTTGCGTTTGCGTGCACGCCCTTAAGAGAGCTAACACAACAGGTCTTATCAACTTTAACTCTAAGGTTCTCGTTCAAGGACTTGGCCCTGTTGGTCTTGTAATGATTAGCGTGCTTCGTGCAGCAGGTGTAAACCATATTGTTGCTATTGATGGCACACCAAAAAGACTTGAAATGGCTAAAAAGCTTGGCGCAAAAACTGTTATCAGCTTTAAGGAGGTTACCTCTCTTGAAGAAAGAGTCAACATTGTTAAAAAGGCAGCAAACGGCGTAGGCGTTGACTTTGCATTCCAATGCACAGGCGCTCCTATGGCCGCTAAGGACATCTACGAATACATTCGCAGAGGTGGCGGAATGTGCGAAATGGGCTTCTTTGTAAACAACGGAGAATACACCGTTAACCCACACTTTGCTATGTGTAACAAGGAAATCAACATTGTCGGCTCTTGGGACTATAGCGCAGACGATTATCCAACAACAATGGCATTCCTTCGTCAAGCAAGAGAAATGAATATTCCTATTAAGGAATTAATTACTCACACATTCCCGCTCGATCAGCTTAACGAGGCTATGGAGGTTAATGTATCTCAGCAGGGCATCAAAATCTGCTATGTAGCTGAATAAGTAAAGGAGTTCTATTATGGCTCTTGGAATGATTGAGGTTTATGGCTTTGCTACAGCAATCGTAGTAGCAGATGCCATGGCTAAGGCAGCCGATGTTAAGGTGGTTGCCATTGACAAAAATAAGCCGGCAGGCGGTGACTCTGCAAGAGTTCCTCTCGTAATGGCTATAAAAATTGAAGGCTCAGCATCAGCCGTTGAAGCTGCAATTTTAGCAGGAAAGAACGAGGCTGAAAAAAGAGAGCTATATATCACCCATAAGGTGATTGCAAGACAGAGCGAGGATATTGAGTGGTTTGCTCATTTAAGCGCTCTTGGAAAAGACAAATTAAGATAAATAAATTAAAAGGAGAATAAAACAATGATGGAAGCATTAGGAATGGTAGAAACAAGAGGTCTAGTAGCTGCAATTGAGGCAGCAGACGCAATGGTAAAGGCTGCAAACGTAGTTCTTATCGGTAGCGAAAAGATCGGTAGCGGTCTTGTAAGCGTTATGGTTCGCGGTGACGTTGGCGCAGTTAAGGCAGCAGTTGAGGCAGGTAGCGCAGCTGCAACATCCCTT
>JAGAJV010000030.1 GCA_017625915.1 Clostridia bacterium | reverse complement strand
ATTTTGTTGCCTATATGATACCATTTTGATGTGATTTTTCCGTGCCTTGTGTGGATAATTGCTCTTAGGTGGTCTAGCTTGTCTGTTGGCTTTGGTGCAATAATCACTTCCTCAAAGCCGGGCTTTTGTGGCTTAATTCCACATGCCTCCTCATATACCCAATCGGCTACGCTTCCGTATGCGTAATGGTTAAAGGAGTTCATATTTTTAGACCAGAATTCGCCCCTTTCGTTCTTTCCGTCCCAGTGCTCCCAAATTGTGGTAGCACCTTGATTTACGGAGTATAGCCAAGATGGAAATTCCTCTTGTAAAAGTAAATCGTAGGCGGTTTCGCTATAGCCGTTTTGAGATAATGCGTGGAGCAAAAACGGTGTGCCAACAAAGCCTGTTTTTAGCTTATTGCCATTGGCTTTTATCATTTCATTAAGCTGACCAGCCACTGCTTTTTTGTCCTCGGCTATATTAAAATATAGGGCTAAGGTACATTCTGTTTGGGTTTTGTAGCTTTTAAAGGTTTTTCTTATTTTATCAAGTATTTTTCTTTGAAGGGTGTCGTATTTTTCGCTGTTCTTACCTAGAATTTTAGACACCTCTGCCACTATTTTTACGGAATTATAGTAAAATACCGATGCTATAAAATCCTCGTTTGACGAGCCTCGATAGCTTCCGCTTGGCGCATCAAGTCCCAGCCAATCACCAAACTGACCACAGCCATACCACAGGTATCTCTTTTTTGTATGAGCAGCGATATAGCCAAGGTATTTTACCATTGTTCTATATTGCTTTTTTAGTATTTCCTTATTACCGTAGGTCAGGTACATTTGGTAAGGAATAATAGTTGCGCTATCTCCCCAAACTGCGCCCGTTTCCTCGGTGGTGGACCAATCCCAGCATACTGTTTGAGGGATAATGTTTGGTATATTTCCCTTTTTGCCTTGGTCTAGCTTTAGGTCGGTTAGCCACTTTTCAAAGAATTTTTCCACATCAAAATTATATGATGCAGTTTTGCAAAAGACGGTTGCGTCCCCTGTCCAGCCCTGCCTTTCGTCACGCTGAGGGCAATCGGTCGGTACATCTAAAAAGTTGCCCTTTTGTCCCCAAATTATATTACTGAATAGCTGATTTAGCTTTTTATTGGAGCTTTCCAGGTAGCCCGTTCTTTTAATATCGGAATGGACTACAATTGCGCATATATTATCCTTTGTAATTTCCTGTGGGAAGCTATCAACACGCATATACCTGAAGCCCCAAAAGGCTAATTTAGGCTTATAGGTGTTTTCTCCGTCGTGACAAATATACTCAAATCTTGCCTTGGCATCTCTATAATTTTCGTTATAGAAATTGCCGTTTTTATCTAACTCCTCGCAAACGGTAAATTCTACCTTATCACATTTTTTTGCGTTAACCGTAAACTCAAAATATCCTGTCAAATTCTGGCCGAAATCTACAATAGTGTCGCCATTTGGGGCTTCAAATACAGACACAGGGCGAATTATTTCCTGCTCAATTACATAAGGGCCCTGTTGCTTTACGATTATATCCTTGCTATACTCTAAAATATCCGCCTTAATGGCTGTATCCTCATAATTACTGTCGTAAATTTCGCCATCGTAAAGCTCGGCAAGACGCAATTTGTCCTTGCGGACAAGCCAAGTATTATCAGTGACGATTGTATCAGCAGTGCCGTCTGCATATTTAATATCAAGCCGACAAATTAATGCTTTAGGCACATCATTTGCTACTACAAAATTGATTTTTCCGTTATACCAGCCGTCACCTACTAAAATTTCAAGGCTGTTTTGGCTTTTAAGCATATCCCTTACATCGTAGCTTTGATATTGCACTCTTTTACGGGAGGTAAAGCCCGGGGCTAATATGAAATTGCCTACTCTGTGTCCGTTTAAGGTAGGATAGTAGCAACCGAGCGAGGTTATATTTAAGGTAGCATTTTTTACCTGTCCCTTTAGACTAAAATCCTTAATAAAGCACACAGGCTCGTGCAAAATGTTATTTTTATGAATTATCCAGCTTGCATTTTCAAACATCAGAATTTATTCTCTTTCATAAATTTCATAAGATTATTTGCCAGCATAATTGAGCCATAGGTGCTTGGATGTACTCCGTCACTTAGGCTAACAGGGTCATTAGGCATTAGGCTTAAGCCGTCTGCCACTATGATATTATCATATTTTGCACATTCTGCTTTAATTGTGTTAATGCACCACATAAAGCGCTCCATATCCAGCTCTCTTGTGCGATAAAGCGGCGTCATTACTAGCTTAGGGGTGTTGGGATACAGCTGATTCAGCCTTTCGTAAAAGTCACATACAGCCTTTTTGTAATCATATGTATCCACTGCGTCATAGTAATTAGTGCCAAGGGCTATCATTATTCTATCGGGCTTAAATTCCTCGTTTAGCATAAGGTCACATGGCTCGTAGCGATAGCCGCCTATGCCTTGGTCTAAAACATTATATTTGTATTCTCTTGATAATATATTCACATAGGAAACGCTTGCTATCTCCGGCCCTGCGCCCTGTGTAATTGAGTCGCCTATTATAAGCAGCTTAGGTCTTTTATCCTTAACCGATTTGTAGCCCCCGTCAAGGGTGAAGCCTTTAATTTTCAAAATGCTTTCGTTTGGAAAATAAATTGTAACAAGCTTTTCGCCCTCAGGTAAGCTAAAATGCACGCTTCCCTTTAGCTTTTCCTCTATTTTATAGACACTGTGTAGCTTATTTTCAATATAAAGGTCAACAGTGTTTGCTCTTTCGTGGGAGCAGGATGCTATATAATCAAAGGAAATATTTTCGCTATCCGTTTTAAATTCAAGCCTTATTCCGCCTGTGAATTTTGCCCAATTTCGCCAGCCGTAGTCGTAGCTTGGCTGCGCCATATATTGAATTTGGGCTTTACTGTATCTATAAAATGCGATATATCCGTTTTCTTTTGCCAGATATGTTGTGCCTCTTGCTAATTTTTCAAGCGTTTTTATCCCCAGCCTCATATATACCTCTTATATATTAAAATACTTTATTGCGTTATTATAGCAAACGTCCTTAACAACCTTGCCTACAAAATCAAGATTTGCAGTCATTTCGCCGTTTTCCATTAGCTTGCCAAGGTAGTTGCATAAAATTCTACGGAAATAATGATGTCTTGGATAGGACAGGAGCGAACGGCTATCTGTAAGCATACCTACAAATGCGCCTATATGTCCCGCTGCTGTTAAGTCCTCTAAATGCTTTTCCATACCGATTTTGTTATCTAAGAACCACCAAGCAGGTCCGTACTGCACCTTGCCTCTTGCCTCGCTTGATTGGAAGCAGCCCATAAGTGATATAATTTCTGCGTTCATTTTTGGATTCAGATTAAAGATAATTAGCTTTGGCAGCATACCATCGCTATTTAATCTATCCATCAGACGGGATAGCCTTGAAATGCTATTTGTATCAGATATAGAGTCAAAGCCTGTGTCAAGCCCCAGCTTTTCCAGCATTTTTGCGTTATTGTTACGCATAGCGCCTATATGAAGCTCTGTTGATACGCTGTATTCTGCATATAATCCCATTAAGAAATATGTAAGGTAGCCCTTAAAGATTTCAGTATCCTGTACGCTTGGCTTTTTACCTGCTATAACGCTTTTTAATACATTGTCCGCCTCTTCCTTAGCAGGTACGTCATAAACACATTCCACTGCAATATCACTAGCTCTTGCCCCTACTCTTAAAAACTCCTCAAGACGCATTTCAAGGGCATTTTCAAGGTCGTCAATATTATTAATTTTGTGAGTAGCCTTTTCAAGAAGTCCCAAAAATTCAAGGTAGCGAGCTGCCTCAATATTCATAATTTTATCAGCACGGAAGGCTGGGATAACCTTAAATTTATATTCCTTTTTTGCTATTTTATCAAACACTGCAAGGTCGTCAAAAACCTCGTTTGTTGTAAATACGTGAGTTACATTGGAGCTTTCAATTAATGATTTTGGCGTCACCTTATTTTTGGCTATATATGCGTTACATTCGTTCCAGATTGCTTCGGCATTTTCTGCATTGATTTCAAGATCGCAATTAAAGTATTCCTTTAATTCAACCTGTGACCAGTGATAAAGAGGATTGCCAAAGGCAGTGCCTAAAACGGTGCAATATGTAATAAATTTTTCCTTATTTGATGCGTTGCCTGTAATATATTTTTCGTCAATGCCATAGTTACGCATTAAGCGCCATTTGTAATGGTCGCCTGCCAGCCAAATTTCAAAAATATCGTTAAATTGCTTATTCTCTAAAATTTGATACTCGGATAAATGACAGTGATAGTCAAAAATTGGCATATCCTTTGCGTAATCAAAATATAGCCTTTCAGCAGTTTTGTTTGTTAAAAGAAAATTGTTTTTAATATAACTCATTATAATGTTACTCCGTCCTTAAAAATTGATATTTCCTCAAAGAGGTTTTCTTCGTTTTTGGTTTGCTTGCCAGATGCAACCTCGATAACATAATTTAAAAATCTATGGGTAATTGTATCCATTTTTTCGCCCTCTAAAATTGGGGATGCGTCAAAATCAATCCAATTTGATTTTTTGGTAGCAAGGCTTTTATTGGTTGCAATTTTTACAGTTGGCACAGGACCGCCAAGCGGTGTGCCTCTGCCTGTGGTAAATAAAATCATATGAACGCCACAAGCCACAAGATTTGTTACTGCCACAATATCGTTACCCGGTCCGTTTAAAAGTGATAGACCGTTTTTAGTAAGCGTATCGCCATAGTCAAGTACATCTACAACAGGGGAAAGTCCGCCCTTTTGGACACAGCCTAGAGATTTTTCCTCAAGAGTTGTAATTCCGCCCGCCTTATTTCCGGGAGACGGATTTTCGTAAATTACCTGATTATGTCTTGTAAAGTAGTCCTTAAAATTATTAATCAGGCTTACAGCTTTATCAAACACCTGTTTATTTACGCATCTTTCCATTAGTAAATGCTCTGCGCCAAACATTTCGGGCACTTCTGTTAAAACACAGCTTCCGCCAAAGGAAACAAGCCTATCGCAAAGGCTACCCACAAGTGGGTTGGCAGAAATGCCACTATAGCCGTCGCTTCCTCCGCACTTTAAGCCAAGGCGTAATTTAGAAATGCTTATTTTTTCTCTTTTAAAGGTGCTTGCGTACTCCTTTAGCTCATTAATTAGCGACACACCCTCTGAAATTTCGTCCTCGCAGTCTTGGCAATTTAAGAATTTAACTCTATTTGGGTTATAGTCGCCAAGCACCCTTTTCATTTCACCAATATTGTTATTTTCACAGCCTAGGCCAAGCACCAAAACACCGCCTGCGTTAGGATGCTTAATCATTCCGCAAAGTATTTTTTGTGTAACGGCTTGGTCGTCCCCCAGCTGAGAGCAGCCAAAGGGGTGAGTAAAGCATTTTGCACCTGTTAGCTTAGCTAGCTTTTCGGCTACCTTATTTACACAGCCAACGGTATTTACAATCCAAATACCGTTTCTGATACCCACATCGCCATTTTCGCGAATATAGCCGTCAAAGGTTAAATCTGTATCAATATGTGTAATGCCATAATCCTTGTAATTATATGTATATTCAAGGTTACCGCTTAAATTGGTTTTCAGGTTGTGAGTGTGTACATGCTCGCCCCTTTTAATATCCTCTGTTGCGTGACCGATCGGTGAGCCGTACTTTATTATATTTTCGCCCTTTTTTATGTCATAAAGAGCATATTTGTGTCCGTTTTCGCGAACCTCAACATTATCGTTTTTATGAATTTGCATTTGCCTCAACCTCGCTTGCAAATCTTGTTAAGTCCTCACCCCACAGTGATACATCGGCGAGGATTTCTCTGACTGTACCGTTTTGAAGCTTGCGTGTTGCTTCCTCGCTATCGTTAGGTGTGCCCTTTTTGTAAAACTCAATTAGCTTTGCAAAGGAGAAAAGAAGCTGGGAGGGTGCAACGCCAAATTTCTTTTCATATTCAAGAATTGAAGGAAGCACTCTTACCTTAAATTTGCTTACTGAATTTAGCGCGATTGATTGGCACATATGCTTAATATATGGATTTGCAAAGCGCTCCATAACAGAATTTGCGTATTCCAGCGCCTCGCTTTTATCCATATCAAGTGAGGCTACAATTTCCTCCTGGCATTTCTTTAGGTGGGCAGAAATTGTTTCGTCCTTTAAGCAATCCCCAACGGTTTCAACGCCACATAAAAGGGCATATGGTATCATTGAGGTATGAGAGCCGTTTAGAATACGCACCTTTCTTGTACGATATCTTTCAAGGTCCTCTGTTACAATAACATTTAAGCCACATTTATCAAAGGGTAGCTCGTTAAATAGTCCTGAGTAGCCGGAAATTACCCACAAATGAAAATATTCTGAGGTGTTAAGCATTTTATCCTCGTAGCCAAGGTCGATTTTTTCGTCCCTTGGATAGCCTGTGTTTATTCTGTCAACTAAGGTGCTACAGAAAATATTTTCCTTTTCTATCCAGCCTTTAAAATCAGCGCCTAAATCCCAAAGGTCTGCATATTTCAAGATACATTCCTTTAGCCTTTCGCCATTTTTGTCAATAAGCTCGCAGGGCAGGAATACAAAGCCGGAAAGACCTAGCTCAAAGCGCTTTACAAGTAGTTGTGTCAATTTTGCAGGGAATGAGCTTGCAGGACGGTCGGTGATTTTAT
>JAGAJV010000226.1 GCA_017625915.1 Clostridia bacterium | reverse complement strand
TGTCATATAGCCATTTACAGTGCGCTTCAAACACAGACAATTCAACATCAACGCCCGAAGCCTCTTCAGTTACGCAGTGACATAGCTCAACTATCCATTGGCCGTTTTTTACTGCTTGCTCAATGTTTGGCTGTAATGCACCTACATTTACTCTTGTATTTAAGGAATATGCTTTTACCCTGTATAAATCCTGTCCTTTGCCAGGTACAATTAAATCTCCGCCAGCTTCTAGACGGTTTGTTATCACAAAATCATCAAGAAAATCCTGATATGGGTCGTTAATATGGGCAAACGGTGTTGCAAATGTAAGAACATTTTGAGTAGGGAACTTTTCTCTTAAAAATTCAACTGCATCCTTGATTTCGTGCTCATATTCGCTAGGGTCTAAGGTAGTTGGCTCCTTATGATTATAAGCGTGACAGCCAACATCTAAATAGCCTGCCTTTAAGGATTCGTTCCATGAATCAATTAAGGATTGATCATCAATAAAGCAAGGTCCTAGCATCATAGTGCCGCGGAAATTATATTTTGCAAATATCTCGTTAACATTTGGTCCGGTTTGCGCGTGATAACCATCGTCAAATGTAAAGGAAATAGCAGATTTATAATTATTGAACCAAGGCGCAAGGAACGGTGCATCTAATGTTTCCTTCAGGTATGTAATTTGAGTTCCGTCCTCACTGGTTTCAGCCTTATAAACATTTTTGTCCTCTGTATAATTTATACTAGGCTTATTTGTGTCGGTGCTTCCACCACCGCTAGTGCTGTTTGTATCGGCGCTTGTGTCTGTGCTTGCGGGGGTATTATTACATGAAGCTGACATTATTAGCATTAAAGCCAATAAAATAATCGAAACTACTCTTTTCATTTTGCCTCCGTTATTTAATTTTAGTTTAATTTGCTTTCCAGACGGGTACGAATTTCCTTAATAAAGGTAATTGTATTTACTGCTGTTGCATTTACACCCTTTTCAACGAGTCCAACAAGGTCCTTTGTCATAATACCGTCGTTTAAGGTATCAATGCATGCCTCCTCTAGCTTGTTTGCAGAAACTACAAGGTCGCTTAAGCCATCCATTTCGCCTCTTTTGCGAAGTGCTCCGCTCCACGCATAGATTGTTGCCATTGGATTTGTTGATGTATCCTCACCCTTAAGGTAACGGTAATAGTGTCTTGTAACTGTTCCGTGGGCAGCCTCGTATTCATACTGACCGTTTGGAGATACAAGCACTGATGTCATCATAGCAAGTGAGCCAAAGGCTGTAGATACCATATCGGACATTACATCTCCATCATAGTTTTTACAAGCCCAAATATAACCGCCCTCGGAGCGAATAACTCTAGCTACTGCATCGTCGATAAGTGTATAGAAATACTCAATTCCTAATTCATCAAACTTAGCCTTATACTCATTTTCAAATATTTCCTGGAAAATAAGCTTAAAGGTTTGGTCATATTGCTTTGAAATTGTATCCTTTGTAGCAAACCATAGGTCTTGCTTAGTATTTATTGCGTAATTAAAGCAGGAATGAGCAAAGGAATGAATTGAGCTATCCTTATTATACTGTCCCTGTAAAACGCCTGCACATTCAAAGTCGTAGATTGTTTTTCTAAAGGATTCGTTACCATTTTTATCAGTGAATACAAGCTCTGCCTTGCCTTCCTCTGGCACACGGTATTCTGTTGATTTATAAACATCTCCATATGCGTGACGGGCAATTGTAATTGGCTTCTTCCAATTGCGAACAGCAGGCTTAATTGAATCAATTAAAATTGGCGCTCTAAATACTGTACCGTCTAAAATTGCACGAATAGTACCGTTAGGGCTTTTCCACATCTCTGTAAGGTTATATTCCTCTACTCTTTGCTTATTTGGTGTAATTGTAGCACATTTTACTGCTACACCGTATTTTTGAGTTGCATAAGCAGAATCGAAGGTTACCTGATCCTTTGTTTTTTCTCTTTCAGGCAAGCCTAGGTCGTAATATTCTGTTTTTAGGTCAATGAATGGATAAAGTAACTCATCCTTAATCATTTTCCAAATAATTCTTGTCATTTCGTCTCCGTCCATTTCAACCAGCGGAGTTGTCATTTTGATTTTTTCCATTTGCTAGTACCTCTTAAAATTTATAACACATATATTATAAACTATATAAAGATATTTTGCAATATTAAAATCCGTAAATTTTCATATGCTGATACATTATTTGATAGCTCCCGCTATATTGATACCAGCTAATTTCATCATCCTCTGCCATTTTTCTGATTGGTTCCTTTTCAAAAAGCATCTGCTCATTATCTATATATCCAATTGCATCATAGTCAACCAGCATAAAGCCTCCAAACAATTGCTTGTTTTCTTGCTTTATTAATGCCATTGATAGAATTTTTGCTTGACTTTTGTGAAAATTCAAGAAATTACTTAAATCAATATTGCACAAGTAATCACCATATGTTAGAAAAAAAGGCTCATCTGAGCTTAACAGATTTGCTATTTTTAATATTTGACCGCCCGTTTTGTTTTTTCTTTCTAAGGTTACCTTAACTATTGTAGCATCCTCATTTTCAATTTCCTCTATAACCTCTCTATTTGAGGTGCGACAAATAATAAAGCTTCTTATTCCTTGATTTTTGTAAATTTCTATAATTTTGTTTGTAGTATCAGTTGAATATTTATCTGCTAAAATTACTGCTTGCATATTTTTTTCCTTTGCTCTTTTTTAGTAGTATTAGAAAAAGCTTGCAAAAAAATACCCTTAAAACAAAAAATCCGTATTTCTACGGATTTTTATGCTATTTTTTAAGTTTTCTGATTACTAATAATGAACCAATTATACCACCGCAAGCAATTACTGCCACAGCTACAGCTATAACTATAAAGGTAGCTTTATCGTTATTACTGTTACTACTGTTTGTATTGTCAATATTGTCGGTATTTATATTGGTATCAGTGATACTGTCTGTAGTTACATCGGCGTTTGTGTCTGTATCTATAATTGTATCTGTATTTGTATCAATATTTGTGTCGGTTGTGCCAACATTAGAATCAGTTGGTTGTTCGGGATTTACAGGGGCAAAGCTTGGCGCTACAGGCAATTTTAATGTATTGTCAATTACGCCATCGACGGATATGCTGGGTACTGTATTCTCCTCGCTATATGCCCATTCCTTTAGTAGCCATGTTGAACGGTTAACTATATGAGTATTCAAATAGCCAATTACGGTAGTTTCGTCGTTATCTACTCCGTTTGAATATTCGCCATTTATAAATTGGAAGGTTTGGGAGGATTGCCATTTATCGTAGTGAATGTCTTTGTAAACATAGTCACCGTACATTGGCCAAAACTCATAATCGTCACTATTCCAACGCGCTCTTTCCATAACAATTGACGTGCCAATTTCTTCTACTAATTGAGATATGTAGCCATCCTTTTCCGTCATTTCAATAAGCTGTGGATAAATTCTTGCAAATTCTCTTGCCACTACATAGTTAAAATAGTCGTGCTGAGTAAGTCCTACCCATAATTTTCTATTTTTTGCCCAATAGCCATTTGTATTATTTGCGTTATTTTTTAGCATATTTCCAAGTGTATTGTCACAGTCCCATAGTGGTCCTTTTACTATTTTTGTAAATTTGCCATCTACATCCTTATCCTTGTAAAAATACATACTTGACGAGCCTGCATCCCAGTTTCGTCCTAGCTCCTGCAAAACATACGCGTAAGCAAGTGATTCAACATCTGCATATTGGCTATAATGTATTCCCTTGCCGTTTTTGCCTGTTGGAGAATAAATTGCTTCCTCCATTTCGGCAAATACTCTTGCTATATATTCAACCTGCTCCTGTGATGCGTACTCTGGAGATTTTATAACATATGCATTACCGTTTGCAGTTTTAAAATAACATTTTTCATCCTTATAGTAGTTATTATCAAGCTCGATAAGATAACCGCCTGAAATATCAGCAGGATTTTCCATGTTGCGAACATATTGATACTCGGTTATAATTGTTTCGTCAATTAATGTACCACTTGTTTTTTTGCGAGTAAAGCCGTAGTTTTTCGGGTTTAAAAGCTCGTTTTCCTCTTCTAAATCAAAAATATTTACTCTTTGGGAATGTATTTGCACCTTTTCGCAAAGCAAATAAATTCCATAGTATTCTCCGTTTATGTATAGGTCTATGCTTTGGAATGAGCAGGTATCAATACCTAGAAGCTCACCCATTTTATACATTACACTATTGCGGATATTGGACTGGTCAAGATAGTTAGCGAGTAAAATCCAGGTTTTTGCCTCGCCCATACCAAATAGGTCGTGCTTTTTATCAAGCTTTATTTGAAATGGCTGTTTTTTGTAATCATCAGTGGTATTGCCTCTTACCTTTATTTCGCTTACTGTATCTGGTTTATCGTAATAGAAGTTTACACCGTCCTTATCGGTAATAAACATTTTTACCCCTTGGTCTCTTTCTCTTGCTTCACCTAAAATTTGCTCAAGGCTTAAGCTTGTTGTCAGATAAATACTAGGCAAATTATTAGCAAAATAAAATGTATAGGTAAAGCCTTCCATGTCGTATCTATAAATTAAATTTCCTTTTTTGTCGGTTGATTGGTAGTCAGTTAAATCAATTTGCTTTTTTGCTCCGTTTTCCTCTACCGTTACATTGCTTGGTTTAATGTGGGAAGGAAGATAAAAAACATCCTCGTTGGTAGCAGAATATTCATTCTCGTTTGCATCATAAACGGATGCGGCAGCTGAGACAATTGTCAATATAGCCAGAACGGTCAAAACAAACGACATTTTTAGTATAAATTTTTTCATTTTGGTATTCCCTTTAATTTTCATATCTTTCGGAAAAATAATCTCTGTCTATAGTTAATACAAGATTATAGAGCGGGTTTATTTTTTTGACCTCGCTTGTGATTTCGTCGCCTAATTGCTTGTTAGTTAGTTTCATTTCATTGGATACGCTAACATCAAAAATCACATTAGTATGCGTAATTCCCTTTACAATTCTAAAATCATGAATTGATATAGGCGAGGAATATTCAGAGGATATATGCGATAAAATATCCATACATTTTAATCTTAAATTATTTGTTTCAGGGTCAGATACAGATATTGGGTCCATATGAATAACTAAATTAATGTTGTTCTTAAGAAAATCAGCCTCAATATTATCAATTAAGTCGTGGCTCTCCATAATATTACCGTCGGCATCAACCTCTACATGTACAGTTACAAAGGTTTTATTTTCACCGTAGGAATGTACAACAAGGTCGTGAATGCCTAAAACACCGTCATATTCCTTAATCTTAACTATTATTTTGTGAATGAAATCTGCATCAGGCGCTTTACCTAGGAGTGTATTTGATGACTCTATTACTAGCTTAATGCCCATTATAATAATGTAAATTGAAATAATAATGCCTATAACTCCATCAGTATAGGGTCCTGTAATTGGTGTTAAGAGCATACCTGCAACTACTGCGCCTGTAGCAATTACATCACTTATGCTATCAATTGCAGATGCTTTTAGTGCATCGGAATTAATATGCTTGCCTAGCACTCTAAAAAATAGTGCGCACAAAATCTTAACAACGATTGTTGAGGCAATAATTATAATCGCTATGGTATCATATTTTTCAGTTGTTGGATTTCCTGTTAGCTTATCTATTGAGCTAGTAAGCATTTCAAAGCCTAAAAATGCAACGATTATGGAAATGAATAGACTACATAGGTATTCCATTCTTGCGTGACCGTAAGGATGGTCCTTATCTGCCGGCTTGCCTGTTAGGGTGTAGCCCACTACTGTTAATACATTTGCGCCTGAGTCTGACAGGTTATTTAAAGAATCGGCAATAATTGAAATACTGCCTGTAATAAGTCCTATTGCTAGCTTTACTGCGAATAAAATTACATTTGCTATTATTCCTATAAAGCCTGCAAAGCGACCCACTCTAACTCGAACCTCTGTTCTTTCGGGCTTATCGTAATCCTTGATAATTTTATTCAGCATCTTCTTTAATTGCAATTAGCTCCTTTGCATATGGAAGTGACATTATCCAATCACATAATGTATGCCATTCGGCTAGCTTGTGTGTTTTTCTTGCGTAATAAATATTTATTAATGTTTCATAATTTAAGGTACAAGTGCGCATTTGATTATAGCTGGATGGCAATAGTTGAATCATATCGTGCCAATATTGCTTATCCTTGGTTTCGATAAATTTGAGTCTAGCCTCCTCAAGATAGTTAATAGTAGTATCAAGCACCTCTAAAGCATTTTCGCTCATTCTATCACAGCTAAAATCGTTTCTTTCAAATTCTTTAGAATGTATTTTATGCATTGTTGAGGTTGAATTAGCAACTGTTGCTACCTTATAGGTATCATACTCCTTCCACCAATAAAGCGGTGCGGTAATATCAACAGAAACAAAGATTTGACGAAGATATTTACGATGGTCGCTTCCTGCTTTAGCTAACTTTTTAGCTAGACTTAAATCGTTTTCTCCTAAAATATAATTGCCATTTTCATCATAGTAGCTATCACTTCTTGACCAAGAATTTAATGGGTTTCTTGCTCCTCTTATAGCGTTTTCAAAATTCATAACGCATGCTCTTTCAATAAGAATCATATAATCCTCCGTAATAATACATATTATTATTAGTTTATCATAATAATGGCTTAATGTCAACAGAGGGAAAAATAAAGTTTTGTGTATAAATATTTTTTTGCAGGTAAATAATAGGTTTGCAATTAAATTGAAAGGATAAAAAACATGGAAGAAAACAACAAGAAAAATACAAGAATATTTTATGTTACTATGGCAGTAGTATTAGCGGTTGTTACAATACTTATTATTGCAACTGTTGCAGCAAGAAGAAATGTACCTGCTCCAGACGATTCAAGCATTGACACCGGGTCTGGAAATTTAAACACAGATACACCTACAATTGACGAGGAGGAAAACCTTTTACCTACCTTTGTTTTACCTGTTACGGGAGATATAAGTATTGATTTTAGCGACACAGTGCCAGTTTTTTCACAAACAATGAACGATTACAGAACACACTTAGGCGTTGATATTAGTGCGTCCTTAGGTAGTGATGTCATTGCAGTTGCAGACGGTACAGTAACTAATGTTTGGGATGACCCATTTATGGGCACCTGTGTGTCAATTGAGCATTCCGGAAATGCAGTAAGTATTTATAAAAACCTTGACCCTGTGGTTAAGGACGGCATAATTATCGGCGCTTCTGTTAAGAGTGGTGATGTAATTGGCGCTATAGGCGAAAGTGCCATGAATGAAATCGCTGAGGAGCCACATTTACACTATGAATTAAAGGTTGATAATAAGCACGTTGACCCTAAGCTTCATTTGAACTTCCCTAAGCCAGAGGAAAAGCCAAGTGAGGACAGCTCAAACACAGAAAGCAATAAATAATATACCAAACAGACACCAGTGAGTGAACTTAGTTTGGCTCATAAAAACACAAAACCTCTTATGGTATAGTAAGAGCATTAGTCTAATATTCTATCAAGAAGGTACGACAAGATAACTAATAATCTTTACACATCTTTTGAACGGCATCTACTATTTCTTGAAAATTGCTATTTTTGATATATATTAAAAAACAGGAAAGGTAATTAGCCTTTCCTGTTTTTTAATATATTATAGACCACGCTTAACATACTTTGTGTGGAGAATTTCGTGAGCCTTATGGCTACCCGGTTCTCCAAAGTATTCGTCGTAAAGCTTCTTAACTGCTGAGTTCTCGTGTGACTTTCTTACATCGAGATTCTTATCAGCTGTGTAAAGAACGCTTGCACGAAGTGCCTTTAAGTCAACATTATTACGAACAACTGCCGGTTGAGTTGGCTGACCGCCGCCATTTACACATCCGCCTGGACATGCCATGATTTCGATAAAGTCTACCTTTTCCTTGCCTGCCTTAATAGCATTGAGAAGCTTCTTAGCATTTGCTGTTCCGCTTACTACTGCTACCTTAATTTCAGCGCCACCGAGCTTATATGCTGCTCTCTTAATGCCTGCTGTGCCACGAACATCTTCAAATTCAAGCTTTTCAAGCTTTTTGCCCTCAAGAACCTCTGCTGCTGTACGGAGAGCTGCCTCCATAACACCACCAGTAGCACCGAAGATAGCACCTGCACCTGAACCGATGTGGAATGGGTCATCGAACTTTTCATCCTCAAGGTCTCTGAAGTTAATACCTGCTTGCTTAATCATTCTTGCAAGCTCTCTTGTTGTGATAGCAACATCAACATCAGGAACACCTGCAGCGTTTTGATAATCTCTTTGTACCTCAAACTTCTTTGCTGTACATGGGATAGCGGATACAAAGAAGATATCCTTTGGATCAAGACCCATCTTAGCTGCGTAGTATGTCTTGTACATAGCACCAAACATTTGTTGTGGTGACTTGCAGGATGAAAGATTATCTGTAAATTCTGGGAAGTAGTGCTCGCAGTACTTAATCCAGCCCGGTGAGCAGGATGTGATAAGCGGTAAATTCTTACCTTCCTTAAATCTGCCAAGGAACTCTGTAGCCTCTTCCATAATTGTAAGGTCAGCTGTTAGGTTCATATCGTAAACGCCATCAAAGCCAAGAGCCTTCATAGCAGCTACCATCTTACCCTCTGTATCTGTACCCGGTGCGTAGTCAAAGCACTCACCAATTGTAGCTCTGATTGATGGAGCTGCGCAAATTGCAACATGCTTTGTTGGGTCAGCAATTGCATCAAGAACCTTTTGAGTGTCGTCCTTTTCGTAAAGAGCACCAACAGGGCATGCAACGATACATTGACCGCAACCGATACATGATGTCTTGTCAAGTGTTTCTTCAAACGCAGAAGCGATATGTGTATCAAAGCCACGGTCGTTAGCGCCGATAACACCAATACCCTGCATATTCTTACAGGCAGCTACACAACGACGGCAAAGGATACACTTTTCGTTATCTCTTACGATATAAGGAGTTGTAGCATCGATTGGGTACTCGTTGTTATTGCCAACAAAGTGATCCTCGTCAACACCATACTCTAAGCAAAGCTTTTGAAGCTCGCAGGATGTTGAACGGATACATGTTAAGCACTTCTTCTTATGTGCAGAAAGAACAAGCTCTAGGTTTGTCTTTCTTGTTTGTCTAATCTTTGGAGTATTTGTTAATACCTCCATACCCTCGTTTACTGGGTATACGCAAGCTGCAGCTAAGCCTCTTGCACCCTTTACTTCTACAAGGCAAAGACGGCAAGCGCCGATTTCGTTAATGTCCTTGAGATAGCAAAGTGTTGGAATTTCAACTCCTGCGTATCTTGCTGCTTCAAGAACAGTTGAATTTGCAGGAACGGAATATTCTTTATTATTAATTTTAATATTTACCATATTTTCCATACTTACTCCCTCCTATTAGCCCTTATAAATTGCGTTAACTCTCTTACATGTTGGGAGACAAGCACCACACTTAACGCACTTAGATGCGTCAATTGACATTGATGCGAGCTTGTGACCAGCTGCAATATAATCAGTTCTTGAAATTGCATCAGCAGGACATTGCTTAGCGCAAAGACCACAACCAATACACTTATCGAGATCGATCTTATATGTGAAGAGATTCTTACATACGCCTGCCGGACACTTCTTGTCTACGATATGAGCGATATACTCGTCACGGAAGTTTGCAAGTGTTGAAAGAACTGGGTTTGGAGCTGTTTGGCCAAGACCGCAAAGTGAAGCGCTCTTAATATAGTTAGCAAGCTCTTCAAGCTTATCAAGGTCTTCCATTTCGCCGTTACCCTCTGTAATCTTGTTAAGAATTTCGAGAAGTCTTACTGTACCGATACGGCATGGAGCACATTTACCACAGGATTCATCAACTGTGAACTCTAAGAAGAACTTAGCTAAGTCAACCATACATGTGTCTTCGTCCATAACGATAAGACCACCTGAACCCATCATTGAGCCTTCAGCGATAAGGTTATCGTAGTCGATAGCAACGTCAAACTTAGAAGCTGGGATACACCCACCGGATGGACCGCCTGTTTGAGCAGCCTTGAACTTCTTACCGTTTGGAATACCGCCACCGATTTCCTCAACTACTTCTCTTAATGTTGTACCCATTGGGATTTCAACAAGACCTGTATTAGTAATCTTTCCGCCAAGAGCAAATACCTTTGTTCCCTTGGACTTTTCTGTACCCATAGATGTGAACCAATCAGCACCCTTTAAGATAATTTGTGGGATATTAGCATATGTTTCAACGTTATTAATAATAGTTGGCTTGCCCCAAAGACCCTTAACTGCCGGGAATGGTGGTCTTGGTCTTGGCTCACCACGGTTACCCTCGATAGATGTGAGAAGAGCTGTTTCCTCACCACATACGAAAGCACCGGCACCAAGTC
The DNA here is from genome assembly GCA_017625915.1 of Clostridia bacterium. Lineage (GTDB taxonomy): Bacteria > Bacillota > Clostridia > Oscillospirales > CAG-272 > RGIG2000. The sequence continues at coordinate 6,619 of JAGAJV010000226.1, read as the reverse complement.
TGATAAACATATCAAAATCAAAGCCTGTACCAAGAATATTCTTACCTAATAAGCCCTGGCTTCTTGCTTCATTGATAGCAGCTTGAAGTCTGTTAACAGCGATTGGGTACTCAGCACGAACATATACATAACCCTCATTTGCACCGATAGCATAGCCTGCAATAGCCATAGCCTCGATAAGCGCGTGTGGGTCACCCTCAAGGATTGAACGGTCCATAAATGCACCCGGGTCACCCTCGTCACCGTTACATACAACATACTTTTGGCCCTTTGGTTGAGCTGCAGCGAATGCCCACTTTCTACCAGTTGGGAATCCTCCGCCACCTCTGCCACGAAGACCAGAAGCAAGAAGTGTATCAATAACATCCTGTGAGGACATTTCTGTAACTACCTTTGCAAGTGCAAGGTAACCATTTGTTCCTATGTATTCATTAATGCAATGTGGGTCAATCACACCGCAGTTACGAAGAGCAACTCTCTTTTGCTTCTTATAGAAGGCTGTTTCGTTAAGGGAAAGAATTTCATCGCCCTTAACTGTCTCGAAATAAAGTAGGCTCTTAACAGGATTGCCACCTACAAGATGCTCATTAACGATTGTTTCAGCATCCTTAATTTCAATTCTTGAATAGAATGTTCCCTCTGGATATACGATTACGATTGGACCTAAAGCGCAAAGACCGAAGCATCCTGTTAAAACTACCTGAACCTCGTTTTCAATGCCAGCTGCCTTAATAGCCTCTTCCATCTTTTCCTTGATTTGAACACTCTTTGATGAAGTACATCCTGTACCGCCACAAATAAGCACATGCTTTTTGAAATTGCCATCAGCGTTTGCTTGACCTTGACGGAAAGCGATTTTGCCTGCATATTCATCTCTAATCTTAATTAGATCATTTACATTATTAATCATTTTGTTTTTCCGTCCTTTCTTATTTGTTATACTTGTCAATGATGCCCTGAATCATATCAGGTGTGAGTCTACCATAAACCTCTTCGTTTACAGTAAGAACCGGAGCAAGACCGCATGCACCAATGCAACGGGTAGCATCAAGGCTGAACTTTCTGTCAGCTGTAATTTCGCCATTCTTGATACCTAGAATTGATTCAAGCTTGTCCATTAAAAGACCTGCGCCCTTTACGTAGCAAGCTGTACCAAGACAAACAGCAACAGCATAGTCGCCCTTTGGATTAAGAATAAATTGTGAATAGAAGGATGCAACTCCATATACCTCTGATAGTGGAACATCCATTGAGAGTGCGATATGCTTTTGAACTTCAATTGGAAGGTAACCGAAGATACCTTGCGCGCCTTGAAGAACAGGCATAAGTGCACCTGCCTGACCTTTGTGCTCTGCAATTAGCGCATCAAGAGCCTTGAATTGCTCTTCTGTGCCATTGAAAGCTACGGTTGTAAGTTTCTTTTTCATACAAAAAACTCCTTATATAAAATTTTTATAAACTTAGTTGTCTGCGAGCTTCTTTTCGATTATATTTGCTGCATTGTCAAGATAATCATTTTCCATAAGCTCAATAATTCCCTTATCACATAATGCTGTTAGTCTTGCATCTATAGGGAGCTTGCCTACAAGCTCGTAACCAAACTTGTCCGCAATTTTATGTGTTTTGCTTTCTCCAAAAATTTCAATTTTCTTGCCGCAGTCAGGACAAACTGCATAGCTCATATTTTCAACAAGTCCTAATACAGGCACATTCATCATCTTTGCCATATTAGCTGCTTTTTGTACAATCATTGAAACAAGATCTTGTGGAGTTGTAACAACGATAATACCGTCAACAGGTAAAGATTGGAATACTGTAAGAGGTACATCTCCTGTTCCCGGAGGCATATCAACAAACATATAATCAACCTCGTCCCAAACAACATCTGTCCAAAATTGCTTAACTGTTCCTGCGATTACAGGACCACGCCAAACAACAGGGCGAGTTTCATCCTCTAGTAAAAGATTTACAGACATAATATCAATTCCCGTTTTTGTAGTAACAGGCAATAGATATTCGCCATTTGATAATGCTCTTTCCTTTAAACCAAAATTCTTTGGAATAGAGGGACCAGTTATATCTGCATCAAGCACGGCTGTTTTATAGCCCTTTCTCTGCATTAAAACTGCAAGCATTGATGTTACAATTGATTTTCCTACACCACCCTTACCACTTACTACAGCGATAACATGCTTTACTGAGCTTAACGGATTAAGCTCTTCCTTAGGTATTCCCTGAGGCTTCGATGAGCAATTGGCTGAGCAGGTAGAACAATCATGAGTACATTCTTCTGCCATATTAATTTCCTTCCTTTATATATTTAATCTTATAGATTATACTACAAAAAAGATTTTTTTTCAATACCTTTCAATAAATTATTATGTAAAAAAATATAAGCTATATACTTTTTTGATATAACTCATATTCCTTTGTTACGGGATTTGGTTCTGTATAATCCACATATACATATTTATCCATGTCTGAAAGTAAGCTTAATGCTCTTTTGGTGTTTTTTGGTTTCTTTGTTTCCTCGTTCTTTTCAAGCTCATTTAAAAGCAGTTTAGTTAAAGGAGAATGAATTTTCAAAAATTCAGGAATTGTGCCCATTCTGTTTGTGGACAATCTATCCATAACAAGCACATCCCTTAATTCATTTTTGGAAATTTGCTTAAAACCAGAAAAATAGGTGTATATTTCAAGGGTTAACTGATCAAGCGTTTTGGGCAATTGCTTTTTTGATAAGTAAGTGGAAAAATTCATAAACATTCCGAATGGATTTCCTAAAGCTTCTACGAGATAATTACAAGTGCGCTTAAAGCGAGAGGAATTGTACATTTTATCAAAAATGTCCTCACACGTGTGCATAATTTTAATTTCTTTAGCTGTAAGCCACGGCGTTGATATTACTTCATAAGGAGCATTATTAGAATACTCACATTTATATTTCTCGTTGTTTTCTCGCATATCTGAGCCGTGTAGCATTTTCAAAAATCCGAGCTGAAGCATATGGGCATTTAAATGATATGCTTTATTGAAGCTTTCTTCGAAGCTATCTATATCCTCATAAGGTAATCCGGCTATTAAATCGATATGTATATGAATATTGCCTAAATTAACCAGTGCCTTGATATTATCGGATAGCTTTTCTAGGTTGGTTTTCCTATTAATGTACGCTAAAGTTTGATTGTTAAAGCTTTGTATTCCTATTTCTAATTGTATTGAGCCACAAGGCGCTTTTTTCAAAAGCTCTACAGTTTCGGTATCAATTAATTCTCCTTCAATTTCAAAGTGAAAACAGACACCCCTAGGCACTTTTTTGCCGTAATTGTCAATTATGAAGCTAAAAATTTCTCGTGCTCTTTTTCTATCAGCATTAAAGGTTCTATCAATAAATTTAACTGTTTTTGTACCGCTATTAGCTAGCCTTTCGATTCTTTTTTTAGATTCCTCTAAGTCAAAAAATCTTACTCCGCCACATCTGCCTGACAAGCAAAAAGCACATCTATATGGACACCCACGACTAGTTTCAATATAGGAAATCCTACCATTAAGGCTTTCAAAATATTTATCTACATAGGGGGATGGCGGTTCGTCAAAGGAAACATAAGGCTCACTTACAATTATTTTATCTCCATCGCGATAACATAGTCCTTTTATGCTTTCCTTACTTTCACCATTGCACAATTGCGCAAAAGGAAATTCCCCCTCGCCTGACAAAACATAGTCTATATTTTGATTTTCTAAAATTTCATTCGCATTATAGCTAACCTCTGGTCCGCCAAGCACAATTTTAACTTCATATTTATTCTTAATTAGGTTGCACAATTTCAACACAAAGCTTATGTTCCATATATATGTGCAGAAGCCTATCAAATTATATTCAGCTAAAGGGAGCCTTTCAAAAACATCCTCAACTCTTTCATTTATTGTCCCCTCCACAACTTGATATTCAACCATTGGTGCATATTTTTCCAGTCCTCCAGCCAAGCACCACGGTGCTAATGAAGAATGGATATATTTGCTATTTATCGAACAAATTAAAGCTTTCATATTCTCACCTCTTAGGTATTTTAACAAAAAAAGCTATTTATGTCAATAATATTTTGTTACATTTAATTTTAATATTATATTGACAAATTGCGACTATTGTGGTAAAATTATAGCCGTTGGATAATTTTGATAAGGAGATAAGCTATATTGTTTGATTTAGTTGATATACACTGTCACGCTCTTTCAAATGTTGACGACGGAGCTGCTGACGAAGAAACAATGAAGTCAATGCTTGATACTGCCTATAATGACGGTATTAGAGTTATTTGCTTTACTCCTCATTTTAAAATCTATGAATTTAGAGATAGCGAAGATATTAAAAATTACAATATTTTAATTAACAAAAGTTATGAGCTTGCGTGCTCTTATGTTAATGAAAAATATGCTGATATGACACTTTTTCTTGGTAACGAGATTATGTATCATGATGAAATGCTTGATTCTTTAAAATCAACCGCATGCAGAAGCTTAAATAATGGCTCGTATATTCTTGTTGAATTCCAACCCACGGTAACCTCTTTTGATATTGAAAATGCGGTAATTAGGATACTAAGAAAAGGTTATATCCCAATTATTGCCCATATTGAAAGGTACTCTGCTCTTATAAAAAAGCCTGAGCTTGTATATGAGCTTAGAAATATGGGAGCTCTTACACAGGTGAATGCTACTGGTATTTTAAAATTTAAATTTGGCAAAATTGCCCGTTTCTTAAAAACGGTTTTAAAGAAAAAACAAGTTGATATCGTTGCAAGTGATGCTCACGACAATTCGATTTTCACGCCAAAATTATCAAAATCTATGTTGTTTGTTGCTAAGCATTATGGAGAAAAATATGCAGAAAAGATTTTTTGCAAGGTTCCAAAGGCAGTATTAAATAACGAAAAAAATTTTTAAGGAGTTTAAAATGGATTCTACTAACAATAATAACAACAGCGTAAAGGTTGGTAAAGAAATTGATATCAGAGACGCGATTGGTTATCTGTTTAGCAAAATATGGATTATTGCTTTAATAACTGCCGCTACAATAATAGTTGCTTTCTTGATTACTAACTTTACTACCGAATTATATACATCTACGAATAAGGCTATGCTTATTAACAAAAATGAGCAGGTTGACAATAATACATCCGATAAGTTAAATGCTTCTGACTTATCTATCGCTATTCAGCTTACTAAAATGAGCTCTGAAATTTTCACAAGCGACTCTTTTGCAGTTCGAGTTGCTGAAATGCTTAATACAGATGATGGTCAATTTACAGACATTTTAGGCTATAAAGATACTGATAAAAAAGAGCCTAGAACCTTTTCGGATTTTTATGGTGGAGAAATTCAATATTCCGCAGTAAAAGCTAGTCTTAAGGTTTCCTCAAATGAAGACACTTGTGCTGTTTCTCTCTCTTCTACCACAAAAAATCCTACTTTATCAGCTTTGATTGTTACTGCTTCATACGCATGTATGCAGGATCATATTAATGAAAACTTCAAGGTTGAATCAATTATCGTTGGTCAAGTTGATTACGGCAGAGTTCCTAAATCACCTTCAAACATTCATTATTTTAGAAATATGGCTATCGGTGCAGTTTTAGGCTTTGTTGCCATCTGTGCAATTCTTTTAGCATTTTATATTTTTGATGACAAAATTAAAACTCCAGATGATATCGAAAAGCATCTTGGTCTTAGCGTTTTAGGCGAAATTCCTGAAATCGAAGAAGAAGCGTGAGGTGACTAAGAATGAAAAATATTCAAATAAATGACATTAAAAATGCAAACTATTCAATCAGAGAGTCTTTTAAGGCACTTCGTACAAACTTTTTATTCTGTGGTACTGAATACAAATCCGTTCTTATTACAAGTTGTGTAAAGAATGAAGGTAAAAGTACAGTTTCCATTGAGCTTTCAAAGTCTCTTGCTCTTTCAGAAAAAAAGGTTTTATTAATTGACGCCGACCTTCGTAAGTCTATGTTTGCGTCAAAATATACAACTAATGATGGAAATATTTCCGGCCTTAGCGAATATCTTTCAGGACAAGCTGAATATGATGATATTCTGTTTGGTACTCAAAATGAAAATTTACATTTGATTTTTGCGGGTGCAGTTCCTCCAAATCCTGTTGAGCTTTTGGGCTCTCAAAAGTTTGCTGACCTTATGCATAAGGCAAGAGAGGAATACGACTATGTAATCGTAGACGCAGCTCCTTTAGGCGCGGTTATCGATGCTTCTGTTATCTCAACAGTTTGTGATGGAGGCATTCTAGTAATTACAGCTAACTATATCGGTCAGCGCTTTGCTATGGATGTTAAGGATCAGCTGCAAAAGAGTGGTTGTAAGGTGCTTGGTGCTATTCTAAACCGTGTACCTACAAAAGGAAGCTCTTATTACAGCCGTTACTACAAGAGATATTATGGCAAGTATAAGAGATATGGCTATGGCAAATATGGTCGTTACGGTAAATATGGTGGATATGGCACGGGGTACGATGACGAGCCCAAGCCCGCTGATAATGTTTCAGCTAAAACTAAATCATCAAAAAAAGCTGACAAAAAGAAATAAAATAAAAATCTCGGCTTTA
>JAGAJV010000225.1 GCA_017625915.1 Clostridia bacterium | reverse complement strand
TCTAAGATATTCAGAAAGGGCTATGAATGGCCATTTGACTGTAAAAAGGTGCTTTCAGGCTCCTCGATTATTGACCTTTTGGTATTCAGAGAGTGCGTTTTAAAGGGCAGACGAGTATATCTTGACTTTAGAAAAAATCCATACGGTCTTGACAATTTACCTTATGATAAATTAGATGATGAAGCAAGAGAATATCTTGAAAACGCCCACGCTTGCTTTGGCAATCCACTTGAAAGATTACAATTTATGAATATGCCTGCATACGACCTTTATTTATCTAAGGGCGTTGATTTAAAAACAGAAATGCTTGAAATTGCACTTTGCGCTCAGCATAACAATGGCGGTCTTGATGTTGATATGTGGTGGCAGACAAATGTTCCTCACCTGTTTGCTTGCGGTGAGGTGGCAGGAAGCCACGGTGTTTACCGTCCCGGTGGAAGCGCATTAAATGCAGGACAGGTTGGCTCTATGAGATGCGCGCAATATATTTCTAAGCATTTAGATAATTCTCTTGCAAATACAGAAATGTCCCTTGAGGACGCAAAAAATGCTGTAATTAAGCATTTAAATATTACAAGAGGAATTTTAGGCAGTGAGGACAACCTAGCCGCCCTTACCGAAAAATACACTAAGAAAATGAGTGAGGTTGCAGGACCTATAAGAAATGCAGACCTGCTTGAGGACGCAATTAAGGATGCAGATGATGCTATTTGCAATTTTGACAGGCTAGTTAAAATTTCAAATCAAAACAAGCTATGGCTTGCATACCGATTAAGAGATGCGCTAATTGCCCAAGCCGTATATATGAAGGGTATGGCTTACTATGTAGAAATGGGCGGTAAGTCAAGAGGAAGCGCTATTTATACATCTAAAAATGGCGAGTTGCCTGCTAAAATGGAGGAAATGTTCCGTTTTGAGCTTGATGACGGCGCATTTAATGATACAGTATTTGAGGTTAAGTATAATTCTCATAACAACACATTTGTATGTGATTCCCGTCCTGTAAGACCTCTGCCCGAGGGTGGCGGTTTCTTTGAGAATGTGTGGAGAGAATATCGAGAGACCAAGAACATCTATTGATGTTAAAATGTGCGTTAGCACAATTCATGAACGCTTGCGTTCAATTCATGTTAAAAACAATTCATGAGGCTTGCCTCAATTCATTGAGCGAAGCGAAAATTCATAATTATTAATGAATTGCACTTCGTGCATGAATTAGCGTTGCTATGAATTGCTATCGCATGAATTGGCTATGCCATGAAAAGCCGTTACCGGCATTAGTTCTCCTTTCGGGAGAACGAAAGGAGAATTATGAAAATCGGTTTAGTTTCAATTTCATTCAGAAAAAAATCAATTAAGGAATTAATTAAAGCGACTAAGGAAAGTGGTCTTGAATACATTGAGTGGGGTGGCGATGTACATGTGCCTATGGGCAAAGCAAAGCTAGCCCGTCAGGTAAGCAGGCTTATGCACGGCAGTGGGCTAAAATCAGCCTCTTATGGCTCTTATTTTGGGCTTATTTACCATTGTGACGAGCATTTCCCTATGCCATTTAAAAAGGTTTTAAGGACTGCTAAGGCGCTTGGCGCTAAAACCGTTCGCGTTTGGCTTGGCTGGCCATATTGCGGCTGTAAAAAGGGCTGTAATGTGTTCATTTGTCAGAAGCATTACAGAAAAAATGTTGCTATTACAAAAAAGCTATGCAATGAGGCTGAAAAATACGGTCTTACACTTTCTATCGAGTGCCATTTTAAGACACTAAGCGACGATTATCACGATACGCTGAAATTCCTTGAGGATGTGGGCTGTGATAATTTAAGGCTATATTGGCAGCCTAATCACGCAAAATCCTTTGAGTATAATTTAGAGGCTTTAAAGGCATTAAGACCTTACATTTCAAACGTTCACGTATTTAACTGGAACGAAAAGGGCGAAAAATTCCCTCTCGGTGACGAAAAGGGCGTAAGAGAGTGGACCGAGTACATTAAGGTATTAAACGACGAAAACGCAGAGGAGCGAATTTTCTTCCTTGAATTTATGCCTGATGGGGAGCTTAACTCGTTGCCTAGAGAGGCGAAGGCGCTAAAAGCGCTTATTGAAGCAGTCAGCAGCCAGCAGTCAGCTATCAGCTCATTACACTAAGAATAGAATTTCAAATTTTATAATTTTTGCTAAACAAAAGCCTTTAGTCTTTGCTTTCAGCTATCCATCTAACAGCTAACGCTGGCGGCTGGCGGCTAACGGCTATATTAAGCTATGCGAAAGGATTTATTATGAATTTACTTGGCAAGGCTACAAGCCCTGAGTTTTGGGCTGAGGTAAGAAACAAGCCTGAATATAAAAAAATGGTTGATGCAGTATTAAGGGATTACGAGGAATGCTGCACAGGGGAAATTGAAGCAACTAAATTTTCTAAATTTCGTTTATTTAAGGATAAGGGCGACAGAGGCGCATATCAAGAGGTATTTTTTAAGCGTCAGCACAGAATGTACGCAATGACCTTTATGTGTCTGCTCTATCCCGAAAATGAAGGCTATTTAGAGCTTTTACAAGATACTATTTGGGAAATTTGCGATCAATATGTATGGGCGCTTCCTGCTCATATTGGCAATATTGAGGTAAACGACAACTGCGAAATGGACCTTGATGCTACCACAATGGCTATGGCGCTTGCTATTTGCAAGGCGGTGCTTGGTGATAAATTACACCCCCTTATCAAGTCAAGAATTGACCACGAAATTGACAGACGAATTATAAAGCCATTTATGAAAAAGAGATGGCACTGGGAATACCGCGCTAATAACTGGACTGCCGTTTGCACAGGCGCTACAGGCTGTGTGTTTATGCTTAACAGGCCTGAGCTTTTTGAGCTTGTAAGGGACAGATTAAACGAAAATATGGCAGATTACCTACGCTCCTACTATGATGACGGCGTATGCGTTGAGGGTGCAGGCTATTGGTCCTACGGCTTTGGCTATTATATGGAATATGCAATAATGCAAAAGGAATTTACTAAAGGCAAATATAACCTTGTAGATACCGAAAAGGTAAGAAATATTTCAACCTTTTTACAAAAGCTATTCTTAGACAGAGATGTTATTGTAAACTACGGTGACTGCGGTGCAGGCACAAGTGTAAGCGTTCCTGCCGGCTTTATGTATGGGCTTCGCAAGGCTCACGGCGATATGGTTGATATTCCGCCTGAGGAAAGATTGTCACTACAGGTGCATTATTTCCCATTTATGCTTCGCGCATTTACAGATTTTGATGCGTCCTTTGTTGCAAGCGAGATTTCAAAGGAAGCAACCTATTATATGGGTGACTATGGCTGGTTTGTAAAGAGATGCGAAAAATACGGCTTTGGCGCTCGCGGCGGCTCAAACGGTGAAAGCCATAACCACAACGATGTTGGCTCATTTATTCTATCAATTGACAACGACCAAGTAATTATAGATATGGGTGGCCGTCCTTATACGAGACAGTATTTTGAGGAAGGCAGATATAACTTCCTTGAAACCTCGTCAAGAGGACATAACCTACCAATTATCAACGGTGAATATCAAAAGAATATTCCAAACACCGGCTCGACCACCTCTTACGAAAACGGTGTATTCAGCGTTGATTTTGGCTCTGTTTACGGCATTAAGGAATTAAAGAAGCTTGTAAGAAGCTATTCCTTTACAGAAAATAGCGTAACTGTTTGCGATAAGCTGGATATTGACGGTAGCTTTACACTTACAGAAAGGCTTGTAAGCTATATAGAGCCGTCAATTAAGGATAACGAGGTTATCATCGGTAAGGCTCATATAAAATTTGATGCAAGCATTTTCGAGGCATCATATACAAGTGATACACACGCCCTTGAATGTGATGTTGACGGAAATATTAAGCGTGGCGTTACTGTTTATTTAACCGACCTCACACTTAAAACACAGGATAAAAAGGTAAGCTACACAATAGAAATCAAGTAGCAACACCCTACATCCTACATCCTACCCCCTACATCCTACACTAATGCACATCGGTGCAATTTATGAGCGAAGGCTCCCTTAATGGTTAAGGGAGCTGTCAGCTTGCTGACTGAGGGTTTAAGTAAAGGCTCCCTTGTGTAAAGGGAGCTGACGCCGAAGGCGGCTGAGGGATTGAGTAAAGACTTTTGAGCCCACCACCACAACGCACGTAATCCTTTAAGGAAGGCATTAAAAAGCTCTCTTGGAAAATCCAAGAGAGCTTTTTGTTTATTCTGTTTGGGTTGGTTTATTTGCAATATCTTTGTATGTAATATAGTGATAGGTGTCACCCTCGTTTGGTGAGCCTGCCTGTAGGTAGGATACCTCGCCCTTTTCGTCGATTACATATGCGCCGAAGGATAGCTTAATTTCTTTTTGCGCTTCTGTCTTAAAGCCTGAAATTCTCATTTCAAAGGATGCATATGTGTCGTCCTCAATTTCTGCGCAAATTGCGTTTTGGTTGCCATAGATACCGTCTGCGCCAATTCTATCGTATGCAATAGCAAATGCACCATATTTAAGTGATTTGATGTTTACACTCTCAAATTCAGCTATTGCATCATAATTGATTACAAAGCAAATCGCAATCTCGCCTCTGCCATTTTCAGGTACTGAATAGCCATTTGTAGAGAATAGCTCTGGCGCTTTCTCTGCTACATTGTGGGTACAGCCCTCATTTGTGCAAGCAGTTGTCTTTAATCCAACGCTTGAATAGCCATTTTCATATGCGATAGTTACCTTTTCTGCATTCTTATCATGATTTACAATTGTGTCGCCACAAACTGTACAGGTTGATACGCAAGAATTTACATTAACAACCTTATGCTCACCGCCATAGAATGCATCGCAGTGATTATAGCCATATACAAAGTAATGTGCTGATGCATCTCTTACAAAATCCGCTGATGTAAACTCATCATAGGAAACAAGGGTACCGTACTTAATTTCGTAGCACTGAGTTTCAATTTCCTGAAGATTCTCTGCTTGTTCTAATGTTCCTGTGTAGTAGAATACAAGTGTAGCCGGTGCTGCCGCATTTTTAATTTATCATAGCTAAAGAGCATATAGTTGCCATTGTATGATTTTGATAAAATAAATGATTCTTGCGGATAGCCAATTGGCTGATTGTTTGTTTCTGTAAAGGAAGCTCCCGGATTAAAGTACTTAAGTTTTGTACAGCCTGAAATAGCTCCTGTTTGAACCTTTGTAACGCTATTAGGTAAAATAAGCTCTGTAAGAGATGTGCATTCATTAAATACTGCGCCGTTATTTATAGACTGTAAATTTGAGCCGAATTCCGGATACTTTTCAAAATCAAGTCTGAATTCAACCTTTGCAAGATTTGAGCACTCTTGAAAGGCATTGCCCTTAACCTCTCTTATAGTTGATGCAATTTTAACATAAACAAGCTCTGTGCTACTCTTAAAGCTACTGCCTCTTACAACATTTGTTCCCTCAGGAAATTCAATGCGAGCAACGGAATTTATATCGTAGCTTTGACCTGTGATAGCATTTAGCTTGTCAAACCCCCACCTTGGACCTTGATAATCAGTTACGGTGTACATAATATAAATTGTTGGATATGTAGAATATGTTCCGTCACTGTTCTTTAAAACTATTCTTGAGGTTGTATCAAGTGTTTCTGAGTAATAGTAAACAGTTGAGGTGTCAACTACCTGATTTACTGTACCAAATTCGTTTGTTGTGCCCATATAGAGTTTTCCACCTACAAAATCGGCGTCATCAACGGTTGCTTCCTCGGCGCTTATAACAAATGCAAATAAGCATGCAAGGATAACAAGCATCAATGAAAATAATAGTGTCTTTTTCATTTTTGTTTTCTCCTTTATAAATTTTTTATATAGTAAAAGATACCTATACAGACTAATTATAACATAATTATATAATAAAATCAATAATATTTATGAGAATTTTCCAAAAATTTGAAAATATTGGAGGGCTAAATTTTTCTAAATTACAATATATTTGTATTGCTTTTGGTACGCTTTTATAGTACAATAAAAATGATCTTATTATGCGAGGTGCATTATGCTGGATAAATTTAAAAGCAAAGAATTTTTAGAGGAATTCAGATCCTCTCCTAAATATGAATATTTAAGAAATGGCTACAACAGGCTATATGAGCAATACAATATTATTCCTATGCCTTATCTTTTTTCTAAGCTGAGAAAATTTTCCGAGGAGGGTGAGCGTGGCGAGTTTGAGGTTATGTTTAATCAGCATATAAACAAGCTTCATTTATGCGCTTACAAGGCGATTTTCTATGAGGATAAGGAATATCTTACCGAGCTTGAGGACTGCATTTACGATGTGCTTAATATGTATGTTTGGGCGCTTTCCGCACACATCCCCGACATAAATGAGGAAAACTATTACGAGCTTGACTTGGCTTCAACTGCTATTGGCTCTACATTTGCAGTTATATATTATTTGATTGGGGACAAATTACATCCACAACTGCAAAAAAGAATTGTAACCGAGCTAAGACGCAGAATTTTAGAGCCATTTAAAAAGGAAATTTGGCACTGGGAGGACCGTTACAACAACTGGACCTCTGTTTGCGCAGGCTTTACGGGAATTACCCTTATGCTTGTATTCCCTGAGGAATTTGATAAGCTGCTTCCTCGCTTTTCCTTAAATATGGAAAAGTATTTTAAGGGCTTCCCCGACGACGGAGTTTGCTTAGAGGGTCCCGGATATTGGGGCTATGGCTTTGTATCCTTTGCGGTATATGCTATGCTTCTTAAGGAATACACAAACGGGGAAATTGACTACTTTAAGCTTGAAAAAACAAAGAAAATTGCATTATTCTATCAAAACACGATGCTCTCAAGGGATGTAATTACAAGCTACGGTGATTGTCCAACCGATGTGAAAACTAATGCACTGCTTTTACACGCGCTTAAAAATATTTACGGTGACGAGTTTATAATGCCAACTATGGAAAGGCACGCAGATTTTCCCTTTAGTCCTATTATTCACATTTTATACTACATTGAAAATTTCAAGCTTGAAAACCAAAAGGGTGACGAGCTAGGGCCATATGAGTGCTATATGGAAAATGCAGGCTGGTACATCAAGCGTACAAAAAGCTATGCAATAGGCGCTAAGGGTGGCTCAAACGGTGAAAGCCACAACCACAATGATGTTGGCTCATTTGTTTTCTGTAAGGATAATTATCAGGTGCTTGTGGATATGGGTGGCAGACCCTACACTAAGGATTACTTTACCGAAGCTCGCTATAATTATCTTGAGCCCTCCTCACGAGGTCACAATGTGCCTATTATTAATGGGCAATATCAAATTGGCGTTGGCAATCACGCAAAAGCAAGCTTTGAAAATGGCGTATTCAGTGTAGATTTTAAGGAGCTTTACGATATAAAGGAGCTAAAGAGCCTTGTAAGATATTATGATTGCGGTGAGGACACTGTTGTAATTACGGATAAATTCAGCATTGAGGGAAATGGCTCATTTATAAATAGGCTTGTTTCCTTTGACGAGCCTAAAATACTTGACGGCGAAATCAAGGTTAAGAATGTTAAAATTCTATTTGACAAGAAGCTGGCAAAAGCATCCTATACAACGGAAATTCACACAATTAAAGAGGACGCAAGTCGTGGCACTTACGAAACCTGCACTGCGTATCTGATTAACATTGAAGCAATTTATCCCGAAAAGGGAGAGCTTACAATAACAATTAAGGCATAAAAGTATTCTACTAACGGCTGACGGCTAAAACGACTGAAAGGAGTTTTAAAAATGATTATTTCAAGTAAAGAAAACAGCTATTGGCAAGATGGCATGGAAACGGACAAAGAGGGCTACAAGCTAGAATTTGGTAATGAGGTACAGACAATTCGTGGCTTTGGCACTTGCTTTAGCGAGCTTGGCGCAATTGCGTTAAATAAGCTATCCTGTGAGGACAAAAAAGCAATTTTAGACGAGCTATTTTCAGAAAATGGCGGTAATTTTAACTATTGCCGTACACCTATTGGCGCTAGCGATTTTGCAACCAGCTTTTATAGCTACAACGAAACACCCGGCGATTATGAAATGAAAAGCTTTTCAATTGCAAGAGATGAGGAAAATCTTTTACCTCTTATTTTAGAGGGCGTTAAGCGCCAAAAGGATATGCAAATGTTTGCGTCCCCTTGGTGTCCACCTCTTTGGTTTAAGACCTTTAACACCTACAGTAACGGTGTTTTTAATAAAACTGAGGAGAATTTAAAAGCTTACGCACTGTACTTTAAAAAGTATGTTCAAGCATATCACAAGGCGGGAGTGCCGCTTGTACATATTCACCCACAAAATGAGCCTTGCTCAAATCAGGTATTTCCATCCTGTGTATGGCGCGGTGACGAGCTTGCCGACTTTATCGGTGGCTATCTTGGTCCTGCGCTGGAGGGTGAGGGCGTTGATATTTTCTATGGCACAATTAACGGTCCGGAAAACGACCACCGTTATTCCTGGACACAGTATTTCCATTATCTTGGCGTTGCTATGCAAAATGAGAGTGCAAGAAAATATATTAAAGGTGTAGGCTATCAGTGGGCAGGAAAATTTGCGTTGCCTCAAACCCGTGACGATTATCCGGAGCTTGAGCTTATCCAAACTGAAAGCGAATGCGGTGACGGAAACAACACCTGGGAAAGAACAATGTACATTTTCAGACTTATGCGCCATTATTTCCGTTTTGGTGCGTCTGCTTATGTTTATTGGAATATTGCCTTAGAGGGTGACGGCTCATCTACCTGGGGCTGGCGACAAAATTCTCTCGTATCGGTAAATGACGGTAAGGCGACAATTAACCCTGAATATTACCTGATGAAGCATTTTTCACACTTTATTAAGCGTGGCGCAAAATATGTGGAATTAAAGGGCGAATATTCCTCAAACTGCTCTGCCTTTAAAAACCCAGACGGAAGCTATGTAGTTACTGCTTATAACCCATATGAGAAAAATCAAATCATAACTCTCGAGGGTAAGTCCTACGAGCTAGAGGCAGGCTCTATCAATACTATCGTGATTGAATAAAAAACAACCAAATAAAACTAACAGCTACAGGCTTTTGCTTGTAGTTGTTTTTGATTAGGATGTAGGGTGTAGGGGGTAGGAGGTAGGAGGTAGGGGAGGGGTTTTTCGTGTGTGTCCTCCTTATATACACACACTTCTTCCATTCTTTCTTTCTTGTTTATTTCTTTTTTCTTTTACTTTTTCTCTTTTGCTACTTTTCTCTTTTTCCTTTTCTGTTTCTTGCTCACTGTCCCCACAGTGTCCCTCTACTGTCCCCGTTACTGTCCCTGTGTTCCCTTGTGAAATACCCCAAAGCTCAATAGTTACAAGGGTTTTACGCATATCTGTCACTGTCCCTATCAGTGTCCCCTTTTTTAACCAATCGAAAACCTTTTCCACCTTTCGTCTATTTATTTTTAAAGCTCTTTCGCTTTCGCGATAGCTTGTTAGTAGCTGTCCTGCCTTTAATGTTATTACCTCTTTACTAAACTGCACTTGCATTTCCTTATGCGTTGCATTTAGCATCAAATAAGTCCATATAGCTAAATAGTCCCCGTCCTTAGCTATATATGGATTATCTAACCACTCTCTATAAAATTTTACCCAGCCTTGCTCCATTCCTTTTCCTCTCTTTTCGGTACGCCCTGACAGCTGACTGCTAGCTGCTGGCATCTCATTATATACATTATAAAATAAAAAAAGGTGTAATAGCAGGTACAGTTTTAGCGATGAGTCCCCCCTACACCCTATCCCCTAACATTAATGCACATCAGTGCAATTTATGAGCGAAGGCTCCCTTAATGGTTAAGGGAGGCTAAAAATACGCATCTATTACCTCTTCATTATTCATTATTCACTATTCCCTTTTCACTTCGGCAGGAACCCCCCTACATCCTACACCCTACGCCCTACATCCTAATAAAAAAACAACCACAGGGTATTTCACCTGTAGCTGTTAGCTTTATTTGGTTGTTTTTAATTTAGTCCATAATAAGATTGATTGCTTTTGGTATGATGCCGATTTCAACGGTATCCTCGTCAAAGATTTCACCGTCGGCGCATACGCTACCGCAGCCCTCAATTTTTATTCCTACGCATTTACGGTAGATAACATATTTTTTGAATTTTTCCACCACCTCGCCTGTGGCTGAGTTTACAAATGTACCCTTTTTATAATCGCCTACAAGTCCAATAAAGGTTGGAATTGAAACATTTTTAACCAGTACAAGGTCAATTAGTCCGTCATTGTATTTTGCGGCAGGAGCAGCCTTAAAGCCGCCGCCATAATAACAGCAGTTGCCTGCGGCGATAAGTAAAAATTTCTCCTGTAAAATCTCCTGTGTGCCGTCTGCGTTTGTAATTGTTACAGTTGCGTCCATTGGCTTTTTATTAAATATCTCCCCTGCAACGCCAAAGGTATAGGCTAGCTTGCCAGGGATAAACGGACTTTTCTTTAGATTTACTACTCTTTTAACAACGGAGCAATCAAAGCCCATATTAATCACATTTGCAGCATATCTGCCATTGAAGGTTAAAATATCAATTTCAGTTTCGCCCTTAAAGCCGTCAAAGGTTCTTACAAAGTCGTTGCCACTACCAATTGGCACAACCTTAAGTGATGCTCTATCGGCACAGCCACTATCCATTAAAGCATTTACAGCCTTGAAAACTGTTCCGTCACCACCGTAAACTGTAAAGCAGGTGTCGGGATTTTCTTGACAGGATTTTTTAATAAACTCACTTGTATCAGTTGAGGATTCGGACATATACACATAGTCACTGCCGCTTAAGCTTTCCTTAACCTTTTTTGCAGCGCCCTTGCCTGCAAATGGGTTTAATATGTGCATTACCTGTTTAATTTTTCTTGTTACTCCCATAATATTTCTCCATTTATTTTGTATCGTTGGCTACTAACCACTAGCCACTAATCACTAATTAATTAACCATTTTATCAGATCGGTTTGCTCAAAGGCTCTATCCCAGCAGTTATGTCCTAAGTCGTCGTAAATTGTAAATTCAACGTTGCCACCCTGTAGTCTTACGGAATTTACCATAGCCTCGCTTTGAGAAAGCGGCACTACATCGTCACGTCTGCCGTGATATACTCTAATTGGAATATCCTTTAAATACCAAGCGCGCCAATTCATTCCACCGCCACATAAGGGTGCGATTTTATAAAAACGGTGTGATTGGGAAAGCGCCAGCTCCCAAGTGCCAAAGCCACCCATTGAAATACCGCATAAGGAAACACGAGCCTTATCTATCGGATATTTTTCGCAAGCCTCGTCAATTAAATCATAAAGCTCATTTTTAAAGTCAATCCAAGTCCTTTCCTGTGGACACTGTGGGGACAGTGTAAAGGTCTTTAAGCCTTGATAATCTTGATTTTCACAAAATAATTTTGGCACACAATAGCATTTTAATAAATCTAAATTGTCACCGCGCTCACCTGCACCGTGCAAAAATATGATAAGCGGATATTTCTCATTTTCATTTATATTAGTAGGGCCGGTTAAAATATAACCAAGCTGACTTAAAGCCATAGATTTTGCTTCACTCTTTAAATATTCAATCATATGTATTCTCCTATGAGGCTATTATATGGATATTTTACCATATTACAAGAAATTTGTCAATATGATATAGCAGCCAGCATTCAGCAGCCGGTAGCCAGCAGGTTACTTCAATACACATTCTAAATACTATAACTGACGGCTAGCAGCTAGTGGCTAACATAAAAATACTCGCAATTCCTTGCGAGTATTTTTATGTATTACTTTTTAATAATTTCTCCGTAGATTTGACCGAATGCACAAGCAGCGTTTGATTCGTCTGTGTCGATGTGCATAGCAGCTGAGAAGTTTGGATGAACTCTTACTACTACATCATCAAAAATTGTTGTTCTATCGTTTGATGTAACCTTAACCATAACGATTTCCTTGTCGCTAACATTAGCCTCCTCTGCCTCGGCTGGTGTAAAGTGGATATGACGCTTTGCTGCGATAACACCTTCAGCCAATTCAACCTCACCGCAAGGACCAACTAGCTTACAAGCACCGGAATTAGCTACATCGCCACTCTCTCTTACAGGAGCTGTAACGCCAAGAGCTCTTGCGTCTGTCAAGGAAACCTCAACCTGTGAAGCTTTTCTTTCCGGACCTAAAACGATTACATTCTTAATTGTGTTCTTTGGACCTACAATGCTTACTCTTTCCTCGCAAGCAAATTGACCCGGTTGGCTTAAGTCCTTCTTAAATGTAAGACCGTGACCCTCACCGAAAAGAATGTCAACATGCTCCTTTGTTAGATGCACATGGCGCGCACTTGTTTCAACGATTACTTTGTTATTCATTTTGTCTATCTCCATTTCAATTTTTTAACCACAGAATATTATAACATAATAGGGTAATTATGTCAAGGCGTTAGCAAGCTTCTCGCAGCGAAATTTGCGCAAGCGCAAGCGAAATTCCTTACGGAGCGAAATTACTTCGCAGCTAAATTAAATTCGCTATTTAGCTGATTAAACATTTTATAGTAAAATATCTAATCTTGATACATCCTCAATGCTTTCGCGTCTTACTGCAAGACGGTCTGTTTCGCCAAGAAGCACTACTGCCGGGCGGGCAACTCTATTGTAGTTTGATGCCATTGAGTAGTTATAAGCGCCTGTTACAAGAACTGCTATGTTGTCGCCTCGTTGCACCTTAGGAATTTTAACATTTTCCTGTATTAAGTCGCCACTTTCGCAAAGACGGCCTGCAATTGTGCACACATAGTCGCACTTTTCTCTCATTTTATTGGCGCATAGCACCGTGTACTGTGAGCCATAAAGCGCATATCTTGGATTGTCTGACATACCGCCGTCAATTGCTACATAGTTTTTATAGCCTGTAATTTCCTTAACAGAGCCTACTGTGTAAACAGTTAAGCCGCTATCTGCCACAATGCTTCTGCCCGGCTCCATTAAAATTATCGGATAGGGCAGGTCGTTATTTTCGCAATATTCTCTTATATGCTCGGAAATTCTGCGAATATTTTCGGAATAATCGATACAGGGGTCGCTTTCTACATATCTTACGCCAAATCCGCCGCCAAGGTTCAGGTACTCGGCTGTATAGCCTAGCCTTTCTCTGATTTCGCCAATAAAGCTAATCATAATATCGGCAGCATCGCAAAATGGCTCAATTTCAAAAATCTGTGAGCCTATGTGACAATGGAAGCCACGAAGGTCGATATTTTCAAGGCTTAATGCAGTTTTTGTAATTTCGTAGGCTTGTCCTGTTTCAATTGCTGTACCAAACTTACTATCCACCTTGCCTGTGGAAATAGCTTCGTGGGTGTGTGGGTCAATGCCCGGTGTAATTCTAAATAGAATTTTTTGCTTAACGCCATACTCCCCTGCAATTTTGTTAATTGCATAAAGCTCGTCATAGGTATCAACTATGAAAAAGCCAATTTTATTTTCAATTGCATAGCTTATATCGTTATCTGTTTTGCAGTTACCGTGAAAAAACGCATTTTCAAGTGGGAAGCCTGCCTTAATTGCAGTATATAGCTCGCCAATTGAAACAATGTCGGTATTAATTCCTTCTTCCATTGCAATTTGGTACATTCCCACAAAGGAAAGTGCCTTTGACGCATACAGGGGGCGGGCTTTTTCGCCAAAATACCTTTGCATTGCATTTTTATAGGTGCGCATTGTATTTCTTATTTTATTTTCATCAAGAAGCATAAGCGGTGTTCCATACTTTTTTGCAAGCTCAACTGTATCATAGCCTGCAAAGGTTAAATTATCGCCACATATGCCAAGATTTTCGTGTAAAAGGTTTTCTGTACAATTCATATTTTTTCCTTTATAGTGGATAAGTTATCGCTGACCTCCGACGGCTGACGGCTGACGGCTATTCTGCGAAAATGTCTCTCATTGTATAAATGCCTGCGTCCTTGCCAACTAAAAACTCGGCAGCCTTCATAGCGCCATCGGCAAAAAGGGCTCTGTCAAATGCAGTATGCTTTAATAGAATCTGCTCGGTGTCGGTCGTGATATAAACCTCGTGGACACCTACAATATTTGCCATTCTGAGCGCGTGAATACCAATTTCGTTCTTCTCACGCTTGCACATACCCTGTCTGCCAAATACATATTTAGCATCCGGTCTTATTTCCTTAATACTGTCAGCAAGCATTAGCGCTGTGCCGCTTGGGGCATCTGCTTTTCTTATATGGTGTGTTTCCACAATTTCAATTTCTGCATTTGGAAATGCGCTTGCAACTCTTTTGGCAGTATCGCAAAGAGTTGCAATTCCTATTGACATATTGCCGGATAGGAACACAGGAATTTTGCTTGATGCTCTTGCTATATAGGATTTTTCCTCGTCGTTTAGTCCTGTTGTAGCTACTACAATTGGGCATCCTACCTTAACTGCATAGTCAAGCACATCCTTAACTGCTGTATGGAAGGAAAAATCTATAATAACATCAGGCTTGTCCTTTATGCTCTCAAAATCGGAATAGTATGGATAGATTTCGTTGCCATTTGACATTTTATCAACGCCGCAGAAAAGCTGACAATTTTCGCTTTTTGCGATTGCTTCCAGGACATGTCCGCCCATTTTTCCGTTTGAGCCGTGTACTAATATTTTAATCATTATATGTTAATTCCTTGCTCTCTCATTAGCTTAAACATCTTTTCACGATTATTCTCGGTCATAGATGTAAGCGGTAATCTTAATGTATCTGTGCCATAGCCCATTTTAGCCATTGCTGCCTTTACAGGAATTGGGTTTACCTCGCAGAATAGGCTATCAATAAGCGCGTGAAGCTCGTATTGCATTTTTGCCGCCTGTGGATAGTTGCCATTTAAAGCGAGCTTGCACATTTCTACTGTCTTTCTTGGTAAAAGGTTAGATACAACGGAAATTACACCCTTACCGCCAAGTGACATAATTGGCACGATTTGGTCGTCGTTACCGCTGTAAATATCAAGGCTTTCGTGAACATAGGACATTGTTTCAACGATTTTGCTGATATTTCCGTTTGCTTCCTTAATAGCAATAATATTTTCGTGATTCATTAAAGCCTTATAAGTAGCCGGCTCAATATTTACGCCTGTTCTTGATGGAACATTATATAAAATTACAGGCGCTGTGCTATGGTCGGCAAGAGAGGTAAACATTTGAATTAAGCCTGCTTGTGTTGCCTTGTTATAATACGGTGTAACTGTTAAAACTGCATCTGCGCCAACCTCGCAGGCGTGATGTGTTAGTGATAAAGCATAGTCAAGGTCGTTACTGCCTGTACCTGCAATAACAGGCACACGCTTATTTGCTCTTTCAACAACGTGAGTAATTACCTTTCTGTGCTCGTCGTCTGTAAGAGTTGACGCCTCGCCTGTTGTACCGCAAGCAACAAGAGCATTAATGCCCTCCTCGATTTGCCAATCCACTAATGCGTCGAGTGCTTTATAATCTATGCTGCCGTCCTTGTTCATTGGAGTTACAAGGGCTGTTGCTACGCCTTCAAATAATGTTTTTTTCATTTTCTTTACCGCCTTATTTAAAATATATTTTAGTATAATAAAATATTTTCATATATTTTAGCACTATATTTTATATATGTCAAGTTATTTGCATAAATTTTAATTGATACTTGACAATTTTTTCGCATAGTTGTATAATCTATGCATAAAATATTTTGCGAGGTTAAAATATGAAACGAATTGTTACTATTCAAGATATTTCTTGTTTTGGTAAATGCTCGATAACTGTAGCGCTACCGCTAATTTCCTCAATGGGTGTGGAATGTGCTATTATCCCAACCTCTGTTTTATCCACTCACACAGGTGGCTTTGAGGGCTTTACGGTAAGAGATTTAAGCGACGATATTCCAAAAATCAAGGACCATTGGAAAAAATACAATATAGAATTTGACACCATATATACAGGCTATCTTGGCACAAGGGAGCAAATTGACTCCGTTATTGACTTTATAGGTGATTTCAAAAAGGAAAATACGCTTGTATTTGTTGATCCCGCTATGGCAGATAAGGGCAAGCTTTATGCAGGCTTTAATAGCGAATTTCCTTCACATATGGCAAGGCTATGCGCCAAGGCGGATATTATTGTTCCAAACATCACTGAGGCTTCATTTTTGCTTGGTATTCCTTATACCGAGGACTACGACGAAGCTTATATTAAAAATGTACTCAAGGAGTTATGTAAGCTAGGCTGTAAAAAAGCAGCTTTAACAGGCATTTCCTACGAAAAAAGCACACAGGGTGTGGTTTATTACGATAGCGAGGCAGACGAATACTATTCCTATTTTAATGAAAATATCCCTGCCAATTTCCACGGCACAGGCGACACCTTTTCAAGCGTTTTAGCAGGCGCATTAACACTGGGAATTAATAAGGAAAGGGCGCTGCAAATCGCAGTTGATTTCACTGTAAAAACTATTAAGGAAACTATTCCATATAGAGATAAGCATAGCTATGGAACTATGTTTGAAGGCTGTATCCCTTACTTAATTGACAGATTAAAAATCGAGTAGGTAGAAACCAATCCACCTCTCACACCACCGTACGTGCCGTTCGGCATACGGCGGTTCAATTCAAAATTAAATACGTGCTACCTTTAGGTAGTAATCGGAAAGACTGACTAAGCCTCGCTTGGTCAGTTTT
>JAGAJV010000224.1 GCA_017625915.1 Clostridia bacterium | reverse complement strand
TAAGGCTGGCATCTACTCAACCATAGTAAAACCAGTCGAACCTTGAAGTGGCTTTGAATTATTAGTTGTTAGTTAGAGCATCAGTAATATTTTAATTCCAATACGCATTCCGTATGTAAAGGCTGTTTCCTGTAATATGCTTGAGCATTCACAGTATAGGTCTGTGTAAGAATGAACCACTCAATTCAGGTTGAGGGAGTATTTGGTGTATTGAAGCAAGATTATGGCTTTAGAAGATTCTTAACAAGAGGAAAAAAGAAGATAGAAACACAGTTTTTCTTACTTGCTTTTGCCTTTAACATTCAAAAGCTGTGTAACCGTATTGAAAAAATCGTTTTAATATGGATTTATTCCCGTTAAAGGACACAGCTTAAGTAACATAACCAAAGCAAAATATGGATTTTTGAAGAGAGTTTTCCACACTCTCTGTTTAAGTACGCCTAAATTTCACAATTTCAACCACACTTTTCAACAAAAGCGTGAGTTTGTTTTTCCAATCATAGAAAAAGAGCTGACACTCCTTCACTAATTATTTCTAATTAGCTTTTGTGTCAGCCCCTTTTCGTTTTGTTGTGATTCCCATACGCTCATCGCCCCATCTTCAAAATGCAATCGCATTTTGAATCGGGGGACGTTTGTGAGCGCTGCCAGTGGCAGATGAAGCGAACAACAAGGAGTGGCAGTCGTCCAAGAAAACGAGTTTTGACGAAGTTTGATTGGCTAACGACAACAGGGCTACCTTGGGTAGCGCATTTTCGACCAAGACCGTTGTCAGCTCGCTAGCATAAGGTCGGGCGAAAATAGCTCGCTTGCGAGCCTTCCCGCTTGCTCTCATTTACGAGAGTAGGGTCACTGATTGGGGACGCATTGTATGCCCTGTCGTTCCGTGCCGGAACCTTGCAAGACAGGGCATCTTCCCGTACAAATTTTTGATAGCTCCTTGCTTAGCAAAAATTTGCTTGTTCGCACTTGCTTAATTAAGAGATTGGGTTCGCAACAAATGCTCCGCAAGGAGCCTTCCGCTTGCTTTTGCCCTGCAAAAGTACGGGTCACACTAATTTCTTACAAGCTTCTGCATTACAATCGAAAATAAATCAAAGCAAGGCTGAAAATTCAACCTTGTGCTTGGTTCGCAAAAATTGAGTGTTCGGTTCTTATTTCTGTATCAAACAAAAGAATGCCCGATGAAACTATGTTATTGAATTCAAGTGCTTATTATGCTAAAATAAATTAAAGCTTATTTGCGAGGTGATATTTATTTCTAACAGGTTTTATATTAGCAAAGAATTAACTGCTATGGCAGATGCTCGGTTAAAAAATGATATTATAATAAAGTTTTTTAGTAGGTTTACATTCCACGAGTCCTTATTGGAAATTAAAAGTGGTATTTCCAATACCTTTGTAATCGGAGATGTTGAAATTCCACAAATTCCAAAAGGATGCGAATATACTCTTTTAGTAAACGAAAAGGGTGTCGCCATTGTCGGTAAGGATTATAGCTCACTTATGCGTGGATATTTTTCTATGCTGATGAAAATTGAGCGTGAAATTGGTAAAAAGGAACTTTTTATTGACTCTGCGTGTGAAAACAAATCGTATAACATTAAAAATCGTA
This sequence comes from Clostridia bacterium, assembly GCA_017625915.1. Classification (GTDB taxonomy): domain Bacteria; phylum Bacillota; class Clostridia; order Oscillospirales; family CAG-272; genus RGIG2000. Next base: position 6,057 of record JAGAJV010000224.1, on the reverse strand, counting down.
TGATACATTTATGTGTTTTTCCCGAAAATTCCTTATTAGAAATCAAAAAATACATACGCCTTTTTGCTATTCTTCAATACACCCATGTGATTATCGAGTTTTGGGGAATGCTCAAGTATGACACACTGCCCTCTCTCGCTTGGGAAAATGCATTTACAAAAGATGATGTAAGGGGAATTATTAACGAGGCTAAAGCACTTGGGCTTGAGCCTATACCTATGTTTAATTCTCTTGCTCACGCCTCACAGTCGCGCTCTATGAGTGGCAAGCACACTATTCTTGATAACGATTTATCGCTTTATCATCTATTTACACCTGATGGCTGGGCATGGGATTTAGAAAACGAGGATGTGTGGGCTTTATTAAAGAAAATAAGGTATGAGCTTTATGAGGCTTTTGATGGTTGCGAATATTTTCATTTAGGCTTTGATGAATCTCATGCTCACAACCAAAACCCCTATTTGAAGGAAAGACTTCCCTACTATATGTCACGATTGACAAAAGAGGTACAAGGTGAGGGCAAACGGCCTATGATATGGATGGATATGCTTTTGCCTCCAGATGCTTTTTCTAACATGGTGGGTAACTGTCATTCTATAAAGCCAAAGGATGATTGCGTTAAAATAATCAACACTTTGGCAGAGAATACAGTTTTTGTGGATTGGGAATATTCAGTGAAGAAAGCTCCTATTAGTAGTGTGGTTTATTTCAAGGATTTAGGCATTGATGTTATGGGGGCTTCTTGGTTTGATGTAGAAAACGCAAGTGCACATATTGATACAATTTCAAGCCACAAGCTATTTGGTTATATGCATACAACATGGCACACAATATCAAGTGATTTGCCAAATATAATTTCTATCGCAAGCAAGCTTGGTGTATCTCTTCCTATTTGGAGAAATGAAAGCAACAATCAAATGATATTATCGGCACTTTTAAGAGCGGTAACAATCGAAAAGGTTGATTATAATTCTTGCGGTTGGATTAAAAATCAAATTTCGTAATTCAATTAAGGTTGGCACTCGCTCACCAAAAACAAAAAAGACAGGTATAATACCTGTCTTTCTGTTAGCTTGACTTGCTTTTTTGAATATTAGTTGAAATTTGCTGTGTTGTAAACCTTTCCGTCCTCGGTTATAACTGCAAGCACGCAGCCCTTAAGTCCCTTGGCGTTCCAGTCACAAAGTGCAAGCTCTACTGTAAGCTCAGCGCTTAGCTCACCCTCTGCAAAAAATGCTTCAAGCCATGCGTACTGTGTCGCATTTCCGGAATAAAGGAGAATGTCGCCTACATAGAAGGTTACATTAGTATATGAGCCCTGTGTTCTTGATACCTTTTTAACCTCTGCTTTAACTGTATAAACATTTGTTGTTGCTTCAGGTGAATCGGCAACCTTTGCAATTTCATCAATTGCTTTATCGGTAATAAAGGAATTTGTAGAGTAATCGTGCTTTCCGTAATAATTTGCAAGAATGGTAGCATTATCAATTACTATCTGACCGCCACCGTCCTTTGTTACTGTTCTTGTACCCTTAACTATAACCTCGTCTCCGATTGATAAGCCTGACATTATTTCATTAGTGCCACGAACAGGTATAGCTCCGTCCTCGGAAATAAGATAGAAGGTTCCCTTTTGGTTTACTGCTGAAGGGCCTACAATACCCTTTACTGTAACCTCTGTACCGCTTGCTGCGGAAATTGCCTCGCCTACGGTTATGCTTTCATATGTAACTTGTCCGCTTACGGTAATCTTAACGGTTTTTTCAAAGTCCTCAGCATCTGTGTAGCTTCCCTTAACTGTTACTGTTACCTCTCCCGCAGAAAGTGCTTTGAAATATGTCTTTCCGTCTTCTGTAACAATGCTTGCGATTGCATTATCGGAAACGGTGTAGCTCAATACTGCTCCGTCAATTCCAAGAAGCTCTGATGAAACGGATGTAGGAAGCTCAACGCTTGCATTTACCATATATGAAGTCTCAAATGAAGGTGCGCCGAAATAATTAACAGCATATTTTGGAGCATCAGCCTTATCAAAGACATAATTTTCGTCTATTACAGAAACAGGAATAAATCTCCAAACGCAGCCTGATGCGGTTGATTTTGCATTTATGCAGGAAAGATATACTGTGCAGATTTTTCCGTCAAACTCATCGAGCCAAGCAAAGTCGCTTCCGTTACATTGTGTATATGTATATGAGCCTGTTACGCCGTCTATATCGTTTATATAGTAATTAACAAAGCCTGAGCCGGGAGATTTCTTAACAAGGGCGGTTACCTTATAAATAGTAGTGGTAATATTCTCGCCGTTAATTGGACTATCCATCATTTCCTTTACAGTGCTTTCGCTTATCCATGATTTGTCAAATTCGTTTGTACCGTTGTCGTTATCTATAAGAGTTGCCTCTGTTAGCTGACAACAGCCTTGATAACCGAATTTTTCTGCATTATTCTTTTCTGTGTCAAGAATCCAATAATCCTTTCTTGCACACACTGTAATCCTATTGCCCTCTTTAACTCTTTGAGCTGCATCTGCATCGTAAACATAGATTGAATTTGTTTCATCTACAAGATAAAAGCCACAAGGCTTCATACCAAAGGCATAAAGAACCTTTGCAACCACACCGTCAACCTTTACAAGAGTATCCTTTTCTGAATCTCTTGCGCTGTCAATAGACATATCGGTATATTTAGAGCTATCAAATTCCTCTTCCTTGGATACAAATTCAATTATCCAACCGCTATTAACCTCAATTGTTCCTTGGAAATTTTTAAGAGTTCCGTAAATAAGCACCTCATCGCCACGGTATGGAACGCTATCCATTTCGGAATAACGAAGCTCTCCGTCTGCGCTATAAGAGCCGTACACATAAATTGTGCCTGTGCTGTCGCTTATGTTCATTGAACCGTACTGAGCATTTTCAATAGAATCAATTGTTGCGCGAATGTAGTAGCGCTCCTCTGTTACTTGTCCGTCTGCAAGATTAAATTCAAGAGCCTCTTTAACGGTTATACAGTCGTAATCCGGCTTTGGCTCAGTGTCAGTATCAGTATCAGTATCAGTATCAATGTTAGTGTCGGTGTTGATATCGGTGTTGGTATCAGTGTTGGTGTCGGTGTTAGTGTCAGTGTTGGTGTCGGTGTTAGTGTCAGTGTTGGTGTCACTTACTATATCGGAATCACCCGGCTTGTCGCCATTTCCACCGCACGCGGCAAAAAGCATAACCGATACAATAAGTAAAATGAGTAGAAAAATTCGATTGAGCTTCATAATGCACCTCTGATTAAAAATAAAATTGAGCTTTGTTAAGCTTGGGGAGCTTGGCAATTATCATTTGCTTGAACAACTGCGTTTTCTGCATAAATCATAATTTTGTCCTTTCTTCATAAAGCTGAAGCTAGCTCCTCGTTGACATTATATCATTATTTGTATGGAAAATCAACTACTTTATGATATCAAGTGAGCAACCAAGCTTTTTTGACTTTTTAGCTTGAACTAGCTATATTTTTATTGACACAGGTGTATGCTTATGCTAAAATTGAGACAGCTTTACTACTTCGAGGTGCTTTATGAAATGTCCACTCATTACTATGACCGCGGTTACAGGCAAGCCCACAAGAAATGATATTTTTAAGTATTTAAGAGGGCTTAAGGATAACGGAATTGAACAGGCTATGCTATATCCTCGGTCCGGATGTGAAATAGAATATTTGAGCGAGGAATGGTTTAATACCATTGGTAATTTTATTGAGCTTGCAGGCGAGCTTGATATGTGCATATGGCTATATGACGATTTTAACTGGCCCTCGGGAGATGCAGGTGGCAGGGTTACAGCTATACCCGAATTCAGACTAAGGTCGATTAAGACAAGGGGTGAGGGTATAGGCAAAATTACCTACAAATCACAACACAACTCCTCGCTTTTTGGAGAAAAGTATTTTCCAAATTTGCTTTTCGGGGATGCAGTAGATTATTTTATAAAATGCACTCATGAGGAATACTACAAAAGATTTAAGAAATATTTTGGCACAGTAATTAAGGGAATGTTTACTGACGAGCCCTCAATTGGCTATTGCTGTGAGGGAGACTATATTCCATATTACGACGGGATTGAGAATGATTATTTTAATTATTGCAATCGTGACTTTAATAAGAATATGGAAAATGGATACGAGGACTTTTATTTAAATGCCATTACTGTAATTTCAAATCGCTTTAATTCCTGTTACATAAATAAAATTGCTAGTTGGTGTAAGGAGCATAATATTTTAATGACGGGGCATTTAATGTGCGATAATGAGCCCTTTTGGACAACTAAGCATAACGGTAATTTTTTAAAAAATCTATCGGGATTTACTCTTCCCGGAATTGACGAAATAGAAACGAGGCTTGAAAACAGAACTGAAATGGCACTTTTGGGTGCTATAGAGTATGCCAGCGGAACAAGTGGCGCTATGGCAGAGCTATTTGCGCTAGGTCCGTGCGATATGTCCTACGCTAAAAAGCGCTGTATGCTTTATCTTTGCGCTTGTCACAAGATTGATAACTATTTTCTTGCCGTTTCTCATTTAGATATGCGTGGGAATATGCTTGTCACTGACTTTTTTAATAATTTCAACACAGATCAGCCAGATTTTAGTGGAATTAGATTGCTAGCCGAGGAAGCAAAAAATGCTACCCTGTATGCAAAAAAGGACTACAAGGCTGATGTATATATTCGCTATCCCTTTAAATTATCCGCTAAAAATATAACAAATGATTTAGATTTAACAGTTCTTTTTGATTTAATTAATGAGCTTACCTATAAACAGATACAATGGAAATTTGTTGTAAACGAGGATAATTTAGATGCGCCTGTAGTGGAGATAAACGAAAAGCTTGAAATTGATTTTGATATATCGCAAATTAAGAGTAAAATTACAGCTTCAGACAAAAACGGCGACACCCCTAGGGGTATTTTTGTAAGACAGTTTACTGACGGCAGTATTGTTATTTTAAATTTATTTGCACCCGAAGGCGAATACTTTATAAATGGCAAAAGCGTTTATCTTAGCAAATATGATGTTAAGCTTTCCCTTGACGAAAAAAAGCCAGAAAAAAGGGAGCTTGTGACTGAATTTAATGTAAGCTATAAAAATCCCAATATGATACGAGCTATGTATTTAAACGACACAGAGCTTGCTATTTTAAATTGCGAGGCTGACACTGATGTATCGTTTGCCATAAGAAATAATGCTTATGCATATTTAGATAACAGTGAGCTTGTATGCAATAAAAGCAGTGATATACTAACAACCGGTTTAAAGAGCTTATATAAAATCAGCGACACAGTATCGCTCAAAAAGGGCAAGCACCGGCTAAGGTCAAATAACGATTTTAAATATATGCCCAGTGTCTTTATTAATGGTGATTTTTCCTATAGTCTTGACGGTAATGCTGTAAATATAAATAGTCGTGAAAGCAAATACAGGTGTGGGGATTTCATATATGATTACGGTAAGCTTGAGCTTTTATGCGAGGTAACTATACCTAAGGGCGCTACCTGTATTGAGCTTATGGGCACGGAGCTATACACACTTATGTATGCAAATGACATATTATTGGGCGAGAAAATTGCTTCACCGTACATTTTTAATATTGATAAAAATTTGTGGGGTAGAAATGTTAAGTTAAAAATAGTACAATGCTCTAGTATGGGTAATATTTTTGGTGATGTTGATTATTGGGATAAAAATTCCATTAAATCACAATGGCGAGGCACACCGTCTACACATAAAACAAAATTCGGATTTGAGAAAATTTATTTTATATTCTGATTATTTTAAAAAAGCCTTCAAAAAGACCATGTGTCTTATCTTGAAGGCTTTTTGTTGCGGGAGGGGAAAATCTCCCCTACGCGATATTGTCGCACTTTTTATCTATTCCTTTATAAAATCGTATAGCTCTCCGTTTATTGTAATTAGTATGCCTGTATCGTTTTCTGTTATCTTGTCAAAAAATTCTTGGGTAACGGAAAATTCTACAGCTCCGTTTTCTATTTGAAATCCAACTAAAAAATC
>JAGAJV010000006.1 GCA_017625915.1 Clostridia bacterium | reverse complement strand
TACTTATTAAGGTTGAAAAGCTACGCTTTTCTTCTATTTTATGAATTATTATCGCCGTTTTCGCCCCTCCGCGTACGCAAGTACGCGTCCACGGGGCGAAGAACGACGATTTCTGCTCTTAATCTGCCTAGCCTCTCATAAATAGGGCATAATAAAGTGTAGGGCACGGCGCTTCGACGCACCGTTTTTCTAAAAAACATTGAAAATTAAAGCATTATCTGCTATAATATAAAGGATTTTAAAATTTAACGGAGTTTAAAATGGAAAGAGAAAAGCTAGGAAGCCGATTAGGCTTTATTTTACTTAGCGCAGGCTGTGCTATCGGTATCGGTAATGTATGGAAGTTTCCATATATAACAGGTGCAAACGGCGGTGGCATTTTTGTGCTATTTTATTTATTATTCTTGGTTATTATGGGTATTCCCGTTTTGTCAATGGAGTTTTCAATGGGACGAGGCGCGCAAAAAAGCCCTGTAAGAATGTACCATAAGCTAACACCTGATAAAAAAGCGTGGCGAGTACACGGATATGCAACACTTGTAGGCAACATTATTCTTATGATGTTCTATACATCAGTTACAGGCTGGATGCTACAGTATTTTGTATATATGCTGGGTGGCAAATTCAGTAATGTGCCAACTGATATTCCGCAAACCGAATATGTATCAGGCGTGTTTTCTGATATGCTGTCAAATCCTTGGATGCTCATTCTCTTTATGGGAATTGTAGTTATAGTAGGCTTCCTTGTATGCTCCTTTAATATGCAAAAGGGACTTGAAAAGGTAACTAAGGTAATGATGATAGCTCTACTTGGCTTAATTGTAGTCTTAGCAATCCATAGCTTTACTCTTGAGGGGGCAAGGGAGGGACTTGCATTTTACCTGCTGCCAAGCGTAGAAAAGGTAAAGGAGGTAGGACTTATTAATGTAATAGTGTCCGCTATGAACCAATCCTTCTTTACACTTAGCTTAGGTATAGGCGCTATGGCTATCTTTGGCAGCTTTATTGGCAAGGAGCGCTCACTACTTGGAGAGGGCATTAATGTAGCCTCACTTGATACCTTTGTTGCTATTACCTCAGGACTTATAATTTTCCCCGCTTGCTTTACCTATAATGTAGATGTTGGAGCAGGACCAAACCTTATTTTTGTAACACTACCTCATGTATTTATGAATATGGCAGGGGGCAGAATTTGGGGAACACTATTCTTCCTCTTTATGTCCTTTGCAGCGCTCTCCACAATATTTGCAGTTTTCCAAAACATTCTATCCTGTGTACAGGAGCTAACAGAATGGAGCAAGATAAAAACCTGTATAATTTGTGGCATAGGAATGTTTATTCTATCAATTCCTTGCGTGCTTGGCTTTAATGTGTGGTCGTCAATAGCACCGCTAGGTAGTGGCACGGGCATACTTGATTTAGAGGACTATATTGTAAGCAACATACTTTTACCTCTTGGCTCGCTTGTAATAGTAATATTCTGCACACAAAAATTCGGTTGGGGCTTTAATAATTATATGGAGGAGGCAAACCAAGGCAAGGGCGTTAAGGTGCAAAAATGGATGCGCTTCTATATGAGCTATATCCTACCTGTAATTATTGGCATTATAGCTATAATTAGTATTATCAGCCCGTTTGTTTAGTGGCGAAGCCACAGCTAAATTCGCTAACGCGAGCTAAATTTGGT
>JAGAJV010000029.1 GCA_017625915.1 Clostridia bacterium | reverse complement strand
GTCAGCTCTCTTATAATTGGATTAAAGTGCCACCTTACCCCCTCAATTTCCTTATCAGGTGCTTTTTTAATCTCCGGCTCTGTTCTGAAATCAACTATTGCCTTCAGATTATAGCATTTTAAAAATTCAATATCGCTATCAGTTATATTTGATAAATTTGCAGAACGGACAATGCGTCCCTTTTTTATTTTTCTGCCATCTACGCAAGGAATGTCGCATAAATCCCTTACATTTTTTGCTCCCTGTAATTTAATTATCATATTTACTCTCTTTTCTTTTCTTTATAATAAAATTATAACATATAATATTGATATTTTCAATTAATTGTGCTATTATTTATTTATAACTTTTTATTTAAGGCTACATATGATAGTAAACAAAGCAGCTGCTGACTGCTGGCGGCTAACGGCTGACTGCTAATTTACCGGAGGTTTTTATGACAAATTTTGAAAGCATTGCTAAGGAAATATCAAAATCATATAAGGAATCGGACATTACTCTTTTTTCATCAGAGCTTATGCTACCTGACAAGAATGAGGTTGTTTCCGTAATTGACGATATACAGCACCTTTTCTTTCCTGCTTACTATGATGTTGTAAACAATAGCTGGGAAAGCGAGGAATTTTGCGAAAAATACATCAGCTCCATTTACTTTAAGATAAAAAAGCAAATTGAGCTTGCTTTATCCTTTAAGTCTAAAAGAAAGGTGGCTGACGAGGCTAAGAAAATCGCTGACGAGTTTGTTAGCAAGCTACCTTATGTGCATACGCTTCTTTTAAAGGATGTACAGGCAAACTTTGAGGGTGACCCTGCGGCGCAGAGCAAGGAGGAAATTATATTTTCTTATCCCGGCTTTTATGCGATTTTTGTATACAGGGTGGCTAATTTGCTTTATAAGGCAGGAGTTCCGTTTGTACCAAGAATTATGACTGAGCATGCACACGGAAAAACAGGTATTGATATTAACCCGGGCGCTACAATCGGGGAGTATTTCTTTATTGACCACGGTACAGGAATTGTAATTGGTGAAACTACTGTTATCGGTAATTATGTAAAGATTTATCAAGGTGTTACACTTGGCGCTCTATCTCCAAGAAAGGGACAGAGTCTTGCCGGCGTTAAAAGACATCCAACAGTTTGCGATAATGTTACAATATATTCGGGTGCATCAATCCTTGGCGGTGACACTGTAATTGGTGAGGGGGCTATTATTGGCGGTAACTCATTTATTACAGAAAGTGTTGAGGCAGGTAGCCGTGTCAGCGTTAAAAAGCCGGAATTAATAATTAAAAATTAAGGAAAATAAAATGAAAGCAAAAATCAAGATAACAACAATACAAACAGATTATAAGGGAAAATCCATATTTGAAAGAATGGCGGAGGAGCTTGCTATTACCGACACCTTTTCCGATATGGACGAAAGCGGAACTGTGGAAACACAGCTAACAGGAGATATTAAGTTAAGTAATGGCATATATACTCTTTTCTACGAGGAAAGCGAGGCAAGCGGTATGGACGGAGTTAAAACTGAGCTTGTTTTTAACGAAGCTACCCCTAAGGAAGTTTCCCTTGCAAGAACAGGCGAGGTAAACTCTACAATGTACTTTAATGAGGGAAAGCGCCACATCTGTGTCTATAATACAGGCATTATGCCCTTTGAAATTTGCATTTACACTCGCTCCGTTGATAACCGTTTAATTGACGAGGGTTATTTGGAGATTGTTTATATAATCGAAATTAAGGGCACTTGCGCACAAAAAACAGTTTTAAGAATGGAAGCTTATAAAATATGACAGAGGCTGAATTCAGACAGGAATTAAAGTGCTTAAACGGGGGCTATGTGCTTTATGGCGAGGAGGATTACCTGAAGTTCAGCTATTCCCGTGAGGCGCAGAAATATGTGCTTGACGGTATGCTTGACGACTTTAACCATATTGTAATTTACGGTGAGGAGTTTACTCCCTTTGGGCTGTCAAATGCGCTGGCTACTCTGCCTATGATGTCAGAAAAAAAGCTAGTTGAGATAAGAGGCGTTGACTTTAACTCTCTTAAAAAGGACGAAATTAAGGAGCTGGAGGAAGCGCTGATGAGTATGGAGGAAAATTCCTCTCATACTGTGCTTATAATTCGAGCTGACTCAAATTATTTTAATGCAGGCAGACTGCCAAAAGCGCCATCTGAGCTTTACAAAATGATGTCTAAGTATCTTAAAATGGTGCAATTTGACTTTCCTACACCCGCAAGGCTCAGGTCTTGGATTTTAAAGCATTTTTCCAAGTGGGAAATTGGAATTGACGCTAGCCTGTGCGACAAAATGGTTGATATTTGCGGTCACGATATGTGGGCGCTGTCAAACGAGATTGAAAAGCTATGCGCTTACGCTAAAATGAATAATTTATCCGTGATAACAATTAACGAAATTGACAATGTGTGCTGTAAGACCGTTGAATACGATGATTTCAGGCTTACAAACGCATTGCTTGATAGAAATAAGGACTTGGTTTTTGAAACGCTTCGCCGTCAAAAAGCGACACATGAGCCACCCTTTTCTATTTTATCCTCGGTTATCCGTCTTTATATGGAGATGTATTTAGTTAGCATTCATTTTGCCTCGGGTATGAATAAAACGCAGATTTCGGAGGCGCTTGGTATTCACGAGTTTAAGGTTGGCAAATATATAAACGCAATTTCAGGTGTAAATCCAAAAAGGCTTGAAAGGGCAGTTGAGCTATGCAGAGAGGCAGATGTTAAATCAAAATCCTACTCTAATATGGTATCATATATACCTGTGGAAAGGCTGATTTCCTCTCTTTGCGCTCTTTTTTGTAGGTGAGAAATGGTAATTAAGTATCCAATAATTGTCGAGGGAAAATACGACAAAATCAAGCTAGATAGCATATTAAATGCTAAAATTATCACAACTGACGGCTTTGGCATTTTTAATAACAAGGAAAAGCTAAATTTAATTCGTCAGCTTGCAAAAAAGGATAAAATTATCCTGCTTACCGATTCTGACGGCGGTGGGCATTTAATAAGGTCACATATAAAAACTGCAATACCTAATGACAAGCTAATTAATCTTTATATTCCAAGGGTTGAGGGCAAGGAAAAAAGAAAAAATACACCGTCTAAGGAGGGTGTACTTGGCGTTGAGGGGATTGATGCCGATAAGCTAAGAGAAATGCTTCGTCCCTATAGCGATGAGGGCACGGAAAAGACACTAGGCGAGATAACTAAGGCAGACTTTTATGCTCTTGGGCTAAGCGGGCGCGAGGATAGTAAGGCTAAACGAGAAAAAATTCTTGCAAAATTAGGCTTCCCTCTTAATATGAGCCCTAATGCTATGCTACAGGCAGTGCAAATTCTTTTTAGTAAAAAAGAATTTGAGCAGTTAGCTATCAGTAGCCAGCAGTCAGATAGCTAGAATATTCAAAAACGGAAGGCTCGTGCCTTCCGTTTTATGTTCGATAGTTTTCTTTACTTATATAAAAGCTAAATTTTGCTACGCAAAGCGAAATTAATGCTTTGATAAATCTACGCATTAGCTAAATTACTTCGTAGCTAAATTAAATTCGCCATATAGCTCGGTTCACCGAATTTAGCTCTGCCAAGAATTTAGCTTGGTT
>JAGAJV010000223.1 GCA_017625915.1 Clostridia bacterium | reverse complement strand
TAAAGTACATTATATGAGCTTAAAGCCAGAGCCGTTTGATGCAATAAAAGGTGGCTACAAGGACATCGAAATGCGCCTGAATGATGATAAAAGACAAGCTATCCAAATCGGTGATATTATCGCATTTACAAACACAGAGTCCTGCGAAATTATAAAGGTAACAGTAATAAATAAGCATTGCTTTGCTACATTTAATGACCTTTATAAAGCCTTTGATAAAATCCGTCTTGGCTATAAACCAAACGAAATCGCACACCCAAATGATATGGAAAAGTACTACCCTGTGGACGAAATATCCAAAAATGGCGTGGTCGGCATTGAAATTCAGCTAGTATAATAAAAATCACTGCAAGGTTTTCTTGCAGTGATAATTTTTTGTGAATTTGTATACTATTTGTAGATTTATTATTTTTTAATAAAACTAATTGCTAACCACTAACCACCAACCACTAATCACTAATAATTGGCTCAAAATCGCTTGCCCCGTGTTTGCAAATAGGGCAAATGTAATCATCAGGTAGTGTATCACCCTCATATACATAACCGCAAATCTTGCACACATAGCCCTTCTTTTGTTGAGCATTTTTCTTAGGCTTAACATTTTTGTGATAATAGCTATAGGTCATTGTTTCCTCGTCGGAAAGTGACATGGCGTTAGATACCTCACAAACAAACATACCGTGTGTGCCAAGGTCAATATAATCTGTAACAACAAGTGACATAAAAGCATTAATATAATCAGCAGTTAAAACAGCAAGACCGTTTTCGCTTTTCCAATACTCAAAGCCGTTAAATTTATCCGTATCACGGCCACTGTGAAAGCCAAATCTTTCAAATACCTCAAAAGGAACATTTTCAGTTAGGCAATTTACATTTAGCTTTTTAGTTTCCTTAATTACATCGTGAGAATAGTTTTGCTTATTTATAGTAACGGATACCTTTAGCGGAGTAGAGGTCAATTGAACAACTGTATTACATATAAAAGCATTATCTCTTTTTCCGTCGTTATATGAAATAGCATAAAGACCGTATCCTATTTTGAATAAAGCAGAGTTATCAATCATATAAAATCCCCCTTTTATTCTATTATAGCCAAATTATCTAACCTTTTCATCAATTTCTGTGCTTAACTTGTTAAGCATATCGTCAATTGACATAACACCAAGGTTAACGCCACCGCGAGCTCGTAGTGAAACTGTTCCACTTTCAGCCTCATTAGCACCAACTACAACCACATAGTTAACCTTTTCAAGCTGAGCCTCTCTTATACGCTTACCCATAGTTTCATTACGGCAGTCAACCTCGACTCTCATACCCTTAGCAAGCATTTTTGACTGAATTTCCTTTGCGTAATTATCAAACTCAGAGTTGATAGGAACAATAACTGCTTGTGTTGGGGATAGCCATAGAGGAAGAGCGCCGGCATACTTTTCAAGAATTAAAGCAAGAGTTCTTTCATAACAGCCAAGTGATGTTCTGTGAATAATATATGGAGTTGCAAGCTGATTGTTAGAATCAACATATTCCATACCAAACTTTTTAGCAAGAAGCATATCAATTTGAATAGTAACAATTGTATCTTCTTTACCGAATACATTCTTACATTGAATGTCAAGCTTAGGACCGTAGAATGCAGCCTCGTCAATACCAATCTCGTATTCAAGACCGATTTCGTCAAGAAGCTTGCCCATAATCTTCTGAGCCTCATTCCATTGCTCGGGTGTACCCTCGTACTTGTCTGTACGGTTAGGGTCCCACTGTGAGAATCTAAATGTACAATCCTCCCAAAGTCCAACAGTTTCAAGACAGTATTTTGCAAGGTCAAGACAGCCCTTAAATTCCTCTGCAAGCTGGTCAGGTCGGAGAACTAAGTGTCCCTCGGAAATAGTGAACTGACGAACACGAATAAGACCGTGCATTTCACCACTATCCTCATTTCTGAATAGAGTAGATGTTTCGCCAAGACGCATTGGAAGGTCTCTGTATGAGCGCTTTTTATTTAAAAATACTTGATATTGGAATGGACAGGTCATAGGACGAAGCGCAAAGCATTCCTTTGTATAATCGTCAGGGTCACCCATAACAAACATACCGTCAAGATAGTGATCCCAGTGACCTGAAATCTTAAATAGCTCACGCTTAGCCATAAGAGGTGTCTTTGTTAAGAGATAGCCTCTTTTTTGCTCTGTATCCTCAACCCATCTTTGTAAAAGCTGAATAACTCTTGAGCCCTTTGGTAAAAGAATTGGAAGCCCTTGACCGATTGAGTCAACAGTTGTAAAGAATTCAAGCTCACGGCCAATCTTGTTATGGTCACGCTTTTCAGCCTCCTCAACCATCTTTAAGTATTCGTCAAGCTCATCCTGTGTAGCAAATGCAGTACCGTTTACACGGGTAAGCATCTTGTTGTTTTTGTCGTTTTTCCAATAAGCGCCGGATATCTTTGTTAGCTTAAATGCTTTAAGTGCTTTAGTATAGCAAAGATGCGGGCCAACGCACATATCAATATAGTCGCCCTGTTGATAGAATGTAATTACAGCATCACTATCAAGGTCGCCAATATGCTCAACCTTGTACTTTTCGTTTCTTTCCTCCATTAGCTTAATAGCCTCATCACGAGGTAGTGTGAAAGCCTTAATAGGAAGATTTTCCTTTGTGATTTTCTTCATTTCCTTTTCAATAGTTGCAAGATCGCTATCAGTTAATTTGGTATCGCCTAAATCAACATCATAGTAAAAGCCCTTTTCGTTAGCAGGACCGTAAGCGAACATAGCATTAGGATAAAGACGCTTAATTGCTTGTGCTAAAATGTGAGCCGCAGTGTGCCTTATAATGTGTAGCTCCTCATTCTTGTCGGTACATTCTGATACAGTACCGTTGTTTAACATGATTTTCATACTCATTCTCCTTTATAAAATCGGTGAAAATAAAAAACACCTCTAACGCAAATAGCATTAAGGGTGCATAGCACGGTTCCACCTTAAATTTAACTCAGTAGCCTCAAGACAGTCAAATCCATTTGGTTTAAAAGGGTAAATGACTTGCCATACTTCGTTGAAAAAGCTTGCCAATTCAAAATTGCCTGTACTTTTTCGCCTTGTCTGCCAATCCATTTGCTCCTTTGAAACTGCTTCGCACCTCCGAGCGAAAAATCGGTAGAGAATTTTTTTGAGCTTTGATGAAGAAAGATAAAAATCTTTCAAATCAAAGGTCGAAGAAAGACTCAGCGAGTTTTCGTTCTGAGGCAAGTGGATTTGACTGTCTTGAGGCTAATCCTTTAACGCAGAAATACGATATAGCTTTTTACCGCCATATAGCTCGAAAGTGGTGTTCACATAAAACTCGGTAAGGAGCTTTCACCAATACTCCTCTCTCTGTAACCTACATAATATGCTACTGTCTTTGTCTTAGCCTTTGATACACACATTTTAACATAACGAAACGAAAAAATCAACCCTTTTTTAAAATATATATTACCCAAACTTGACATAAAATTTCATATGTGATAAAATATTACTATACACAGTAGGCTCGAGCATACTGTGTCATAAAAACGAAGGGAGAAGAAAATGAACAGAAAATATTTTTGGATAATATTATTATCTCACTTAATTGTGCCAGTGTCCTTGCTTTTCCCTGTATTGCAAATTCCTGAAATGGAAAGCCTGAGCCTTTATAATGTGTTTGGCTTTATAGCGAAAAATCAATATGCCTATGTAACCATTTTGCTTATCACCTTTATTTTAGTAGAGCTATGTGGCTTAGCTAATGTGATTTATTGCTTAGCGAAAAAGGAAGTAAATCGCAAAAATATAAGCATCTCATTTCTATTTGGCTTTTCATCTGCCATTTTAGGCGCTATGTTTATAAGCGCAGGCTCATACCTATTCTTTATTATATGCGCTGTATCCTTTGTGTTAATTTCCTATAGCGCAATTAAGCTAATGAAGCTAGAGCAGTAAAGGAATAAGAATGAGAAAAAAACAAACTGAAAAAATAGAAAAATTAAAAAAGTATAGAGCGCTAAATTCCCATATTATTTTGTGGTTGTTCTTATTCATTTCCTTAATTATACTTGCTGTTTTTTGCATTAAAGAAAAGGAAAAGGGACTAGCCATAGGATTTTTGATTTTTGCAATAATAAGTATATCTCCATTGCTATTTACACCAATATATTATGTCTTTACTAAAAAGGATATAACAATAGTTTATTTGTTTGGTATTAAGGAAAAAATAGAATGGTGGGAAACAAAAAGCATAACAGAAGAGGGTAACTGGCTAGGTGGAAATGGCTTGCCACATTATCATATAGTCTATCCTAAAAAGAAAAAATGCCCATTTTTTGTAACAGGCGAAATTACAAAAACAAGAAGAACAAAAAAACTACTTAAAAGGTTTTATGTTAAGGAAATTAAATAAAAAGCTAACCCATAGTTGACTAATGTAAACTGTGGGTTGCTTGTATTTTATATTTAAATATGATAAAATAAAGAAAATTAAGTGTCACATAAAAGGAGAGCTATGGGCTGCTTAGGTATATTGTTAGAACTAATTGTTGAATTACCGTTTATGATAGTTGAAGAACTGATGCTAATGGTTTTACCCGAGAAAAAGCTGGGATTGTTTGCTCAATTTATTTTAGAATTAATAATCGGCGCAATTTCTGCTTGCCTATTAATTGCAATAATCGTAGGAATAGTATTTCAATTTCTAAATGATGAAAAACTATCATATATAGGAAAATTCTTAATATTTATTCC